>NZ_JBFAXR010000001.1:0-244306 GCF_040680895.1 Streptomyces sp. NPDC051940
TCTCGGTGAAGTAGCCCGTCAGCTGCTGGATGAGCGCGGCCAGCACGATGCCGATGACCACGGCCACCAGCGCGAGGATGCGCGGGTCGCCGTCGTGGTTCTGGATGGCCTCGTTGGCGCCGGCGAGCTCGCCGTAGGTGGCGGGCAGGTAGGCGTAGACCGCGCCGGCGACCAGCACCAGCGAGATCACCGCGGAGATGAAGAAGCCGCGGTTGATGGCCGTCATCCCGCTGCGGTCGCTGCGGCGCGGGGCCACGGCGAAGATGCCGACCATCGCGGTGAGTACGCCGATCGCGGGCACGATCAGCGGGAACGCCAGACCCGCGTCACCGAAGGCGACCTTGCCCAGGATGAGCGCGGCGACGAGCGTCACGGCGTACGACTCGAAGAGGTCGGCCGCCATGCCGGCGCAGTCGCCCACGTTGTCGCCGACGTTGTCGGCGATGGTCGCGGCGTTGCGCGGGTCGTCCTCGGGGATGCCCTGCTCGACCTTGCCGACCAGGTCGGCGCCGACGTCCGCGGCCTTGGTGAAGATGCCGCCGCCGACACGCATGAACATCGCGATCAGCGCGGCGCCGAGGCCGAAACCTTCCAGCACCTTGGGCGCGTCCGCGGCGTACACGAGCACGACGACCGCGGCGCCGAGCAGGCCGAGGCCGACGGTGAACATGCCGACCACGCCGCCCGTACGGAAGGCGATCTTCATGGCGTGGTGGCTGACCTCGGTGAGGTCCTTGGGCGCCTCGCCCTCACCGGGCGTCGCCTCACGGGCGGCGGCGGCGACACGGACGTTGGAGCGGACCGCGAGCCACATGCCGATGTAGCCCGTCGCGGCCGAGAAGACCGCGCCGATCAGGAAGAACAGCGAACGGCCGATGCGCTGGTTCCAGTCGTCGGCCGGTAGCAGCATCAGGAGGAAGAACACGACCACGGCGAAGACGCCGAGGGTTCGCAACTGCCTTGCCAGATACGCGTTCGCGCCTTCTTGCACCGCCGCGGCGATCTTCTTCATGCTGTCGGTTCCCTCGCTGTTCGCGAGGACCTGACGGACCAGAACCACGGCGACGGCGAGAGCAGCCACGGCGACGGCGGCGATGACCGCGACGATCGCTCTGTTGTCGCTGGTCAATACCGCGGCTGCGAGGTTCTGATCCTGTGCGAGTGGGGTGAAAGGCCCCGCCATTCGTCCTCCTTGACGTACGGCACATGGGCGTTGCGGCGATCCCGGCTCGGGGCCGGGGTTGGGCGGCCGCAGCGCTCAGGCGTCCTGAGCTGCAAGATGTGGACGGATTGTAGGGAGCAGTTCTAGATCAAAACAGGGCGCCAGAAGCGGAATTCGCCTTACGGCGGGATCAGGGCCGTACGGGGGGTCGGATAATTCCCTCGATCGGGGGACCCGTTGACGACGTTTCTGATCTTTTGCATCTGCGCAGACGTCGACGGTATTCGATCTTACGAATCGGGGAGAGCGCAGATCAGCGCTTGATCGAATTACGGGGAGAGATCAATTTCCCGCTTTGCGGGTGGGGGGTGGGGTGTCAGTGGTCGGCGATAGCCTGGAAGGGGCGTGGCCCCCGGGAGGGCGGGGACTGTGTACCGGGGGGCGGCGTGTTGTTGACGCGCGGTTCACCGGAGTGGCGGGGTGAGCGGGCGCCGTGTTGACGCCGGGCGCCGGCATCAGGGCGCGGCTCGCCGAGGTGTCGGGATGCTCACGGCGCGACGGATCCTGGCTCTGAGACGTCGCTCGTCGGTGTTTCGTCGAGGCCGGTGTGCGAAGGTGCCGGTCGTACGCCCCGATCCGTGCCGACCCCCGCCGCCGTTACGGCGTGACCGAGTCCGGCGTCGTCGGCCAGCTCATCCGGATCAGGCCCCCCGACTCACCGGAGGTGACCTCCACGTCGTCGACCAGGCC
The DNA here is from genome assembly GCF_040680895.1 of Streptomyces sp. NPDC051940. Lineage (NCBI taxonomy): Bacteria > Bacillati > Actinomycetota > Actinomycetes > Kitasatosporales > Streptomycetaceae > Streptomyces > Streptomyces sp. NPDC051940. The sequence continues at coordinate 1,913 of NZ_JBFAXR010000001.1, forward strand.
GCTGATCACCGCGAGGCCCATCTCGTCCTCGGCGTCGTCGCCGTTGTCACCCTCGTCGGCCGACGCGTCCGGATCGGGGTGCTGGCCCGCGGCCGTACGGGCGGCGGGCACGGGGCGGCGCGAGGCGTCGGCTGGGGCCCCGTCGCCGACCTCGATGGAGAACCTCTTCTCCTCCTCCGTCAGCACCACCCGCACCGGGCTGTCGACGCCGCTGCTCCGGTGCAGCCCCACCGCGCGGGAGCACGCCTCGCCCACCGCGAGCCGTACCTCGTCCAGCACGGCCTCGTCCACGCCGGCCCGGCGGGCGACCGCGGCCGCCACCAGGCGGGCGGTGCGCACATGCTCGGGCAGCGCGCTGAAACGCAGTTCGACGGTGGCCATGCCATCCCCTCTCATCACCCGGGGCTGCGGGACGGGGGCGTACGGGCCCATGAGACGGCCCGTACCCCGCACGTCGTCGTCTTCGCCGGTGTTACTGGATCCGCAGATTGCGTCCGGCGCGCGGCGCCCCGGCCAGCCGTCGCCGGGGGGCCGCGCGGACGCGGTCAGTCCTTGGCGTTGACCGCTTCGTCCACGGAGGTGTGGATCGGGAAGACCTTGGTCAGACCGGTGATTCGGAAGATCTTCAGAATGCGCTCCTGGTTGCAGACCAGCCGCAGCGAACCCTCGTGGGCGCGCACCCGCTTCAGGCCGCCGACCAGCACACCGAGACCGGTGGAGTCGAGGAAGTCGACGCCCTCCATGTCCACGACCAGGTGGTAACTGCCGTCGTTCACGAGCTCGACCAGCTGCTCACGCAGCTTGGGCGCGGTGTACACATCAATCTCGCCACCGACCTCGACGACCGTGCGGTCGCCGTCCGGGCCGGGAACGGTTCGAGTCGACAGGGACAGGTCCACGGATCCTCCAGCACCTTGCAGCGAGCGGCTGCCCTCAAGAGTTTGCTCGGCACCCGCGAAGGCATTCAATCACTACCGGGGAGAGCGCACGACGCCTTCGTGCCATTGTCCGCCGCACCGGTGACCCGCTGGTGCGAGACTCGGTGACGATGGACAACAGCAGTGAGAAGCAGGGCGTGCCGGGCAGAACGCACCCGCGCGCGGTCCTGGAGCGGCTGGCCGCCTTCTCCGACCGCCGCGGACGCATCACTCATACGGAGCACTTGCCCTCCCGGGCCGGAGCCCACTCCTCGTGGCCGGAGGGGATCCGGCCGGAGGTGGTGGCGGCGATCGAGGCGGCCGGGATCGAGCGCCCGTACGAGCACCAGGCCGCCGTGGCGTCGTACGCGCTGGCAGGCGAGTCGGCGGTGGTCGCGACGGGGACCGCGTCGGGGAAGTCCTTGGCGTACCTCGCGCCCGTGCTCAGCGCCGCGCTCGAGGGCTCCGAGGCGCCGAACGGGCGCGGGGCGACCGCGCTCTACCTCGCGCCGACGAAGGCCCTGGCCGCCGACCAGCTGCGGGCGCTGCGCGCGCTGGCGGAGCCGCTGGGCAAGGCGGTACGGCCGGCCGTGTACGACGGGGACACGCCGGTGGAGGAGCGGGAGTGGGTTCGGCTGTACGCGAACGTCGTCCTGACCAACCCCGACATGCTGCACCGCGGACTGCTCCCGGCACACCCGCGCTGGTCGACGTTCCTGCGGGCGCTGCGGTACGTCGTGATCGACGAGTGCCACACGTACCGGGGCGTCTTCGGCTCGCACGTCGCGCAGGTGCTGCGGCGGCTGCGGCGGGTGTGCGCGCGGTACGGGGCGTCGCCGGTGTTCCTGCTGGCGTCGGCGACGGCCGCCTCGCCGGGGGAGTCGGCCGGACGGCTGACGGGGATCGAGGTCCGGGAGGTCACCGAGGACGCGTCGCCGCGCGGGGAGATGGTCTTCGCGCTGTGGGAGCCGCCGCTGACCGAGCTGCACGGGGAGCGGGGCGCGCCGGTGCGGCGGACGGCCGTGGCGGAGACGGCGGACCTGCTGACGGATCTGGCGGTGGCGGGTGTGCGGACGGTGGCGTTCGTACGGTCGCGGCGCGGGTCGGAGCTGATCTCCCTCATTGCCCAGGAACGGCTGGCGGAGGTGGACAAGTCCCTCGCGGGGCGGGTCGCTGCGTACCGCGGGGGCTATCTGGCGGAGGAGCGGCGTGCGCTGGAGGCGGCGCTGCATTCGGGTGAACTGCTCGGGCTGGCGGCCACGACGGCGCTGGAGCTGGGCGTGGACGTGTCGGGGCTGGACGCGGTGCTGCTGGCCGGCTACCCGGGCACACGGGCGTCGCTGTGGCAGCAGGCGGGCCGGGCTGGGCGCGGCGGGCAGGGGGCGCTGGCGGTGCTGGTGGCGCGGGACGATCCGCTGGACACGTATCTGGTCCACCATCCGGAGGCCCTCTTCCGCCGTCCGGTGGAATCCACGGTGCTGGACCCGGACAACCCGTACGTGCTGGCCCCGCACCTGTGCGCGGCGGCGGCGGAGATCCCGCTGACCGCCGACGAGCTCGCCCTGTTCGGGCCGTCGGCGCCGGAGCTGATGCCGTCGCTGGAGCGGCGCGGGCTGCTGCGGCGCCGGGGCCCGCGGCAGCAGGGTGCGTGGCACTGGACGCGGCGGGAGCGGGCGGCCGACCTGGCGGACATCCGGGGCGGCGGGGGCCGGCCGGTGGACGTGGTGGAGGACGGCACGGGGCGGCTGCTGGGCACGGTGGACGCCGGCTCGGCGCACACGACGGTGCACGAGGGCGCGGTGCATCTGCACCAGGGCCGGACGTACGTGGTGCGGGAGCTGGACCTGGAGGACGGGGTGGCCCTGGTGGTCCAGGAGAACCCCGCGTACACGACGACGGCACGGGACACGACGGCCGTGTCGATCCTGGAGACGGACCGGGAAGTGCCGTGGGGCGACGGCCGGTTGTGCTTCGGCTCGGTGGAGGTCACGAACCAGGTGGTGTCGTACCTCAAGCGCCGCGCCCTCACCGGCGAGGTGATGGGCGAGGTCAAGCTGGACCTGCCGCCGCGGACGCTGCGGACGCGGGCGGTGTGGTGGACGGTGACGGAGGACCAGCTCGACGCGGCGTCGATCGCCCCGGAGGAGCTGGGCGGCGCGCTGCACGCCGCCGAACATGCCTCGATCGGCATGCTGCCGCTGTTCGCCACGTGCGACCGCTGGGACATCGGCGGCGTCTCGGTCCCGCTGCACGCGGACACGCTGCTGCCGACGGTGTTCGTCTACGACGGCCACCCCGGCGGCGCCGGCTTCGCCGAACGCGCCTTCGCCGCGGCCCGCGAGTGGCTGACGGCCACGCGCGAGGCCATCAGGTCCTGCGAATGCGAATCGGGCTGCCCGTCCTGCGTCCAGTCCCCGAAGTGCGGCAACGGCAACGACCCCCTGGACAAGGCGGCGGCGGTACGCCTGCTGGGCGAGCTGCTCCGCGGGGCGGACGCCTCGTAGCCCCGGCGCGGGGCGGGCGCAGGCACACGCGTCGCCCGCCCTCGGGCGGCCACCGTCCCGCGCCCGCACTGCCTCCGCTCCGCAGGGCGTCACCCCTCAGCGCCCGGGCCGGCGCGGGCCCGGACCTCGCTCACGAACGGGCCCGCCCGCACACGGGCCACCAGGTCGGACACCTCACCCGTGACCGTGCAGCGTGCCAGGATCGCGTGCTGGGCCGCCGCGACGCGACGGGCGGCGGCGCAGGCGGCCCCGGGGCCATAGACCGCCTCGTCGGAAGCCGCCAGGGCCGCCAAGTCCGCGGCGGCGCCGGCCCGGTGCCGCGCCTGCACCACCTGGGCCATCGCCAGCAGCGCCACAAACACCGCACACAGCGCCGCGCACGCGACCGCCGTCCAGACGGTCGCCGCCCCGCGGTCGTCCCGCCAGGCCGCCGGCGAACGGCGGTCCTCATACGGTCTCCTCGGCAAGGGCCACCGCCTCCCCCCGCAGCGTGAGGCCGAGCGGGCCGGGGCCCGGGGCGGAGGCGGTGACGCGGACCCGGACGAGGTCCCCCTCCCGGGTCACCGCCACCGCCGCCCTCCGGGGCGCCGCGGACCGGGCCGCCGCCACCGCCGTGGCCTGCGGCTCGCCCCTGGCCGCCGCGCGTGCGCCGGCCCGCGCGGCGTCCACGCACTGGATCTGGGCGCAGGCGGCCATGAGGCCCCACAGCAGGCCCATGGCCACCAGCACCAGCGCCGGTATCGCCACCGCCGCCTCCGCCGTCACGAACCCGGCGTCCGGTCCGTCGCCGCGACACCGTCCCGCTGGCGGCCAACACCCCTTGCGTGATGCGCCCCGACGCCTCCGAGCGCCCTCAGAACGGGACATCGAGCGCCCGTTCCACGATCCCCTGCAGCGCACCGCTCACCGCGCCCGAGGTGACGACCTTGTAGAGCACCGCGGCGAACGCCACCGCGGCGATCGTCCCGACCGCGTACTCCGATGTCGTCATCCCCCGGTCGTCGTCGGCGAGCCGGCGAAGCTTGGCCAGAAATGTACGGAACATGATGATCCCCCTTCGTCGGTCTTCGTTCGTCGAACTTCCAAGCCGCCGGGCCGTCGAGGGCCGCCGAGCGCCCGAGCGCCAGGCGAGCGCCAAAGGGCCGTCCCGCCGTCGAGCGCCCACCCCGACCTCAGCCGCCCATCAGCCCCGTCGCCAGGCCCAGCACCACCGGCGCCACCCCGACGGCCAGGAACGCGGGCAGAAAGCACAGCCCGAGCGGCCCCGTGACCAGCACCGACGCCCGTCGGGCACGGGCGGCGGCGGTGCGTGCGCGCTCCGCGCGGCACTCCTCGGCCAGCCGGGACACCGCCTCCACCACCGGCACCCCGGTGTACGCGGACTGCTCCAGGCACACGGCCAGCCCGTCCGCCCCCGGCAGCGCAGCGAGCCCGCGCCAGGCGTCCCGGGGATCGCCGCCCAGGGCCAACTCGGCGGCCCCGTGGGCCAGCTCGTCCGCCACCGCCCCGTCGAGCGAACGACCCACTTCCCTGGCCGCCTCCCGAGGACCGGCCCCCGCCGCCAGACACGCCGCAAGCAGATCGGCGGCAAGCGGCAGTTCACCGACCCCCCTGTGGGCGGGCGGCTCGGCCGGGCGGCGCGCCCACCGCCATATGCCGTAGCCCGCGGCGAGTCCCACCACGCAGCCGGCCACCGCCCCCAGCAGGATGGGCCCCGCGACCACGCACACCACCGGCGCCCCGACCCGAACCGTCCACGGCCGACGCCCGGCACCGCCCGCAGGAGAGCGGACACGCCGAACACCCCGATCCGACCCGCCGGACCGCGGTGCGCGACCACCGCGCCCCAGAGCGAAGACCCCGCCCCGATCCGCCCGCCCCAGGTCCGGCGCCCCCAGCCGACAGGCCCGCCGTCTCCCCGTCCGGCCACGCCGCGCCGCGACGGCCACGTCCGCGACGCACGCCATCGCCGCCAGCACCGCCGACACTGTCCACAGGCTGTGGATCATTCCGCACCCCGCACGATCCGTGCCGTCCACGCCAGCCCGGCCCACTCCAGCACCCCGCCCAGAGCCAGGCATCCCAGCCCCGCCGGCGTGTGGAGGAGGACGTGCAGCGGGTCCGCGCCGATCGCGCTGCCGATGAGCAGGCCGATCAGCGGCAGCGCGGCCAGCAGCAGCGCCGTGGAGCGTGGCCCCGCCAGCTCGGCGCGCAGCTCGTCGCGCCGGCGGCGTTCCGCCCGCAGGGCGCCCGCCACCCGGTCCAGGCCGTCCGCCAGCCCCGCGCCGCCGTCGGCCGCCACCTGCCAGCACGCCGCCACGCCCCTGAGCCCCTCCGCGCCCGGCGCCCGGGCGGCGCGCCGCAGGGCGGCGGCCACGTCGCCGCCGAAACGGGCCGCCGCCAGCACCTCGACGCCCGCGGCCCGGCCCGCCGGGGCAGCCGCCAGCAGCGCCTCGTTCGGCTGCTTTCCCGCCCGCAGCCCGCCGACCACCGCCGTGCACAGACCGATCACGTTGTCGCCCCGGGCGTCCTCCGCACGCGCCCGCCGCCGCGCCGCGAGCCGGCGCCCCACCAGCGGCACCGCCACCGCACCGGCGGCCAACGGCAGCCAGGAGTCGCCCAGTACGGCGAGCACGGCGCCCAGCGGCACGCATCCCAGCTCCGGCCGCCCCCGCACCCGGTCCGCCACCCCGTCTGCCAGCGCCCGTAACCGCCCCGGCCCGCAGGCCCCGGGTCCACCCAGCATCCGCCGCGCCCGGCCCGCCGCGGACGGCGCCGCCGTCACCACCCACGCGGCCATCCCGGCACACGCGGCAGCGGGCAAGGCCGGGTAGGCCACCGCAAGTTGCACGCTCATCATCCCTCCCTCATCACACGTCCAGCCGCCACTCAGATCCCGCACAACTCCGCCAACCGCCCCCACCCCGGCCCCCGTACGAAACCCTCCGGCGACCACACCGCCGCCGGCACCGTCGTCACCAGCCCCGCGGCATCGCGCGACAGGACGTGGATCTCCGCGATCCGGCGCGCCCCCTCCCGGTCGCGCACCAGGTGCACCAGCACCGACAAGGCCGCCGCCAACTGACTGTGCAGAGCGCCCCGGTCGAGGCCCGCGACCGCGCCCAGGGCCTCCAGCCGCGCGGGGACGTCCGACGCGGCGTTCGCGTGGACCGTGCCGCAACCGCCCTCGTGGCCGGTGTTGAGGGCCGCGAGGAGGTCGAGGACCTCGCTGCCCCTGACCTCGCCCACGACCAGCCGGTCCGGACGCATCCGCAGCGCCTGGCGCACCAGGTCCTGCAGGGTGACCACGCCGCGGCCCTCCTGGTTGGCCGGGCGGGTCTCCAGCCGCACCACATGGGGGTGCGCGGGGCGCAGCTCCGCCGACTCCTCGGCCAGCACGAGCCGTTCGTCCGGCGGGACCATGCTGAGCAGGGCGGCGAGCAGGGTCGTCTTGCCCGTCCCCGTACCGCCGCTGATCAGGAAGGAGAGCCGTGCCGCGACCAGCGCCCGCAGCAGCTCCTCGCCGCCCGGCGGCACCGTCCCGGCCGCCGACAGCTCGGCGAGGCTGAACGCCCGTGGCCGCACGACCCGCAGCGACAGGCACGCCGACTCCACCGCGACCGGCGGCAGCACCGCGTGCAACCGGGTGCCGTCCGGCAGCCGCGCGTCCACCCAGGGCCGCGCGTCGTCGAGCCGGCGGCCCGCCACGGCGGCGAGGCGCTGCGCGAGCCGCCGTACCGCGTCGGCGTCGGGGAAGCGCACCGCGGTGCGCTCGATGCCCCGGCCCCGGTCGATCCACACCTCGTCGGGCCCGGTGACCAGCACGTCCGTGACGTCCGGCGAGGCGAGCAGCGGCTCCAGCGGACCCGTGCCGACCATCTCCGAGCGCAGCGCGCCCACCACCCCCAGCACCTCGGTGTCGCCGAGCAGCCGTCCCTCGTCCCGCAGCGCCCGCGCCACCCGGGCGGGCGTCGGCTCGGCGCCGGTCCGCGCGAGCCGCAGCCGCACGGCGTCCAGCAGCCCCGTGTCCACGCTCACGCCGCCGCCCCCCGCTCCCCCGGCCGGGCCCGCTCCCAGAAGGCACCGCAGAACCGGGCCAGCGGACCGCCCGGACGGCTCCCCGGGGGCGCGCCCCCGTCCAGGCGCTCCAGCAGTCCGTGCTCCACCGGCAGCTCGCCGGCCAGCGGCAGCCGCAGCAGCGCGGCGACCTCCTCGTCGCTCAGCGCGGGACGCCCCCGGGCGAAGCTGTCGCGCACCACCACCCGCAGATCCGGCAGCAGCATCCCCGCCGCGGCCGCCACCCGGTGCGCCGCGGCCACCGCGCGCAGCTCGGCCGGCACGACGAGCAGCCCGAGATCCAGCTGGCCCAGCGCCTCCGCCACGACCTCGTCGATCCGGCGCGGCAGGTCCACGACCACCACCCCGCCCCGCCGCCGCGCCGCGGCCAGCACCGACCGCATCGCCTCGGGACGCACGGCCGCCGACGATCCCCGGTCCCAGCTCAGCACCCGCAGCCGGTGCAGCTCGGGCAGGGCGTCGGCCAGCGCGCCACCCGCGATCCGGCCTTGCGAGCGGGCGAAGGCCGGCCAGCGCAGGCCCTGGGCGGACTCCCCACCCAGCAGTACGTCGAGCCCGCCGCCGAGCGGATCGGCATCGACGAGCATGGTCCGCTCCCCGGTCCGCGCCGCCGTCACCGCCAGCGCGCACGCCAGCGTCGACGCACCCGCCCCGCCGCAGCCGCCGAGCACCCCGACGGCGAACGCCTGGGCGCCCGCCCCCTCCGCCGCATCGGCGATCCGCTCCACCAGCCAGCCCTCGGCGTCGGGAAGAAAGAGGACATGGTCCGCCCCCAGCTCCACCGCCCGCTGCCAGATCCCGGAGTCGTCGAGGTCCCGCCCGACGAGCAGCACCCCGTCCCGCCGCGGGCGGCCGCGCAGCCGCACCGCCCGGTCGTCGCCGACGAGCACCAGGCCCGCTCCGCCCCAGTCGGCGACCGGTGGATCCGCCGCCACCTCCGGCCGCGCCCCCGCCGCGGCGCACAGCCGCAGCAGATCGTCGAGCAGCTCCGGATCCTCCGTGACGACGAGCACCCGCCCGCCCCCACCGTCGGAGCCCTTGCCCCCGTCCTCCGGCGCACCGGCTTCCTCACCGGTCCGCCCTGTCCCGCGAATCCTCATCCCGAACGCCCCTCCCGGCCCGTGGCGCCCTTGCGCCGCGCACTTCGCCGCAGCGGCGCGCTTCGCCGCACACGACGGGAATCACGTTGCCGACCGGCCGGGAATATTGCGGATCTTGGACGAAAACGGTGGACAACTCCGAGCCTGTGGAGAATTCCCTCACTCGTTTGGGTGAGAACCGGGCCTCGGACGCAACGGTCACGCTCGGTGACGTGTCTCAGAGCACAGAAGGCGCCCAAGGGGGCTGCGAGGAGGGGAGTGGCCCACGGGGCGCCGACCGGAGAAAATGTTTCCGGACATGCGACGACCCCCGCCGGGGGGGAGAGCGGGGGTCGTCCCCACGGCCGACTCGGGGGGGGAGGAGCCGGACCGGGTTAGCACGGTCGCGAACGATCCGTGACTTCCATGGTGTACCCGACAGCCTTCTAAGGCAAACCCACACGCCACAGCTTACGCCGAATGGTGGGCCCTTATGCTCGCTGTTGTGGGAAACCAGTCGCTGCCCCGGACAGCTGCCTTCTTCGACCTGGACAAGACGGTCATTGCGAAGTCCAGCACACTGACCTTCAGCAAGTCCTTCTATCAAGGAGGGCTGATCAATCGGCGGGCCGTACTGCGGTCCGCCTACTCGCAGTTCGTCTATCTGCTCGGCGGCGCCGACCACGAGCAGACCGAACGTATGCGCGCCTACCTCACCTCGCTCTGCCGCGGCTGGGACGTGGCCACGGTGCGGGAGATCGTCGCCGAGACCCTGCACGAGCTGATCGACCCGATCATCTACGACGAGGCCGCCTCGCTCATCGAGGAGCACCACCTCGCCGGCCGCGACGTCGTCATCGTCAGCACCTCCGGTTCGGAGGTGGTCGAGCCGATCGGCGAACTGCTGGGGGCGGACCGCGCCATCGCCACCCGTCTGGTCATCGAGGACGGCCGCTACACCGGCGAGATCGACTACTACGCCTACGGCCCGGCCAAGGCGGAGGCCATCCGGCAGCTGGCCGAGGCCGAGGGGTACGACCTGAAGCGGTGTTACGCCTACAGCGATTCGGTGACGGACGTGCCGATGCTGGAGGCCGTCGGCCATCCGTGCGCGGTCAACCCCGACAAGGGGCTGCGCCGTGAAGCGGCGGCGCGCGAGTGGCCCGTGCTCACGTTCTCGCGTCCGGTGCGGCTGAAGCAGCGGGTGCCGCAGTTCGCGATGCCCTCGCGCCCCGTGCTGCTGGCCACCGCCGCCGGGGTGGCGGCAGCGACCGCGGCCGGGATCGTCTGGTACGCGTCGCGCCGACGCCCCCGCCCCGTCTGACCCGCCGGACACCCGCCCCGTCCGACCCGGCGGACGACTGCCCCCGCCCCCTCCGACCCGCCGGGCATCGCACCCGCCCCGCCCGACCCGTCGCGCGATTGCCCTCGCTTGTCGGTATTTGCACGTAAAAGTAAAGAACCGGGCCCCCGGCTTCCGCTTCCACCTCAACCGGAGTACAAAGGACTTACGGCCCGCGAGACCGGGGCATCCGAGAGGATCACCCATTGAGCGGCCCCACGGACCGAATGTATGGACGCCGAGAACCCACGCGACGCCGACCCCTCGATTAGGGGCCAGCCACACCAGGCAAAAGGACTGCAGAGCTCCGGCCTGATGGGCATACATCGAGCACGCACTGGTACCCCGGCCGACATGCCAGCGGCGGCGCCCGAAGAGGACGCCGCCGCAACTCTGTTCAGCCGCCGGCCGCTACGCCGCCCCCCGCTGCAGCGCCTCGCACACCGCCGCGCTCTCCCGCGCACCCAGCTCCACGGCCCGCCCGCAGTGCGCGATCCACGCGGCGACCCCGGCGGGCGTCCCGCTCACGTAACCGGCCAGCCCCTCCTCGTACGACGAGGACAGCTCCGCGTGTCCGACCTCCGCCGGGCAGATGCCCTTCGGGTCCAGACCGCTGCCGATGAGCACCAACCGCTCCGCGGCGCGCGCGATCAGCCCGTTGTACGACGTGAAGGGGCGCAGTGCGAGCAGCTCGCCGTGCACCACGGCGGCCTGCGCCAGGGCCGGCGCCTCCGAGCCGGCGACGATCAGCCCGGCCAGCGCGTCCAGCCGCGCGGAGACCTCGTCGGCGGACGGCAGCGGCGGCTCACCGGCGGAGTCGGGGGCGACGGCCTCACCGGCCAGTCGCGGGCGGCCCACGGACTCCTCGTCCGTTCCGCACGCGACGACGTGCAGCCGCGCCAGCACCCGCAGCGGCGACTGCCGCCATACGCCGAGGAGCTGACCGACCTCCGCGTTCAGCCGCAACGCCGCGCCGACCACCCGGGGCTCCCCGGGGGCCGCGAAGTCGGTTCGCCGGCGGACCTCTTCCAGACCCCAGTCCGCGCCTGACAGCGCGGCGGAGGCGCGCGCCCCGCGCAGGGCCGCCTCGGCGGACACCTCGGTGGAGCGCCGCCGCATCACCCGGTGTCCGTACACGCGGTCCACAGCGGTGCGGACGGCGTCCACCGCCGCGGGAACTCCGTCGAGTCCGGCGAGAGCGGCCAGGGGATCGGTCCGGCCCACAGAAGAGGTGCTCATAACGAGGAGCCTACGCATCCCGGCCGACGGCGGAGCAACCCGATGGGGTGGACTTCCGCACACCGCTGCCCCACCCTCCGTCACCGTTCATCTACCGTTAGTGAACATGAAGATCGCTTTCGTGGGGAAGGGCGGCAGCGGCAAGACCACGCTCTCCTCCCTGTTCATCCGTCATCTCGCCGCCCAGGGCCGTCCGGTGCTCGCCATCGACGCCGACATCAACCAGCATCTGGGCGTCGCGCTCGGACTGGACGAGGAAGAGGCCGCCGCCCTGCCCGCGATGGGCGCGCACCTCCCGCTGATCAAGGACTATCTGCGCGGCACGAACCCGCGGATCGCCTCCGCCGACACGATGATCAAGACCACGCCGCCCGGCGAGGGCTCGCGGCTCCTGCGCGTCGACGAGGACAACCCCGTCTACCGGGCCTGCGCCCGCCCCGTCGACCTGGACGGCCACCCCGCGCGGCTGATGGTCACCGGCCCCTTCACCGAGGCGGATCTGGGGGTGGCCTGCTACCACTCCAAGACGGGCGCGGTGGAGCTGTGCCTGAACCACATGACCGACGGCCGCGACGAGTACGCGGTCGTCGACATGACCGCCGGCAGCGACTCCTTCGCGTCGGGCATGTTCACGCGCTTCGACGTGACGTTCCTGGTGGCCGAGCCGACGCGCAAGGGGGTGGCGGTCTACCGGCAGTACAAGGAGTACGCCCGGGACTACGACATCGCGCTGCACGTCGTCGGCAACAAGGTCGAGGGGGAGGACGACGTCGCGTTCCTGCGGGAGGCCGTCGGCGGTGACCTGCTGGCGACGGTCGGCCGCTCGGACTGGGTGCGCAGTACGGAGAAGGGCAACCGGCCCTCCTTCGACCTGCTGGAGGAGCCCGCCCGGCAGGCGCTGGGCACGCTGCGGCGGACGGCGGACGCGGCGTACGCGCGGCGGGACTGGGGCCGTTATCGGCAGCAGATGGTGCACTTCCATCTGCGCAACGCCGAGAGCTGGGCGAACGCGAAGACCGGGGTCGATCTGGCGACCCAGATCGACCCCGGTTTCACACCGGCGAACGCCAGCCCTCAGCCGGCGTAGGGAACCCTCAGTCCCCCGCCAGCCCTCAGCCGGCGTAGGGAATCCTCAGTCCCCCGCCGGCCGCAGCCGCCCGTGGAAGACCGCCGCCTCCGCCTTCCGGGGCGCGCTCTTCCCGGGCTTGCCGTCGTTCGCCGCCGCGAGATACTCCGCCCAGCCGCCCTCCGGCGCCTGCCCGACGTCGAGCCCGCGCAGCTTCGCCAGGACGGCGGGGTCCTGGGCGTCGAGCCAGTCGGTCAGCTGCCGGAAGGAGACGCAGCGGACTTCCGTCCGGCGGCAGACGGTGCGAATGGTGTGCTCGATGGCGCGCATATACGCGCCGCCGTTCCAGCTCTCGAAGTGGTTGCCGACGACGAGCGGCGCGCGGTTGCCGTTGTAGGCGCGCTCGAATCCGGCGAGGAGGCCGTCGCGCATCTGCCGTTCGTACGCCGCGTGCTGCTCGGCGGGGGCGTGGGCGGAGCCGGACTGGTTGGCCATGAAGTTGTAGTCCATGCTGACGACTTCGAAGCTGCGGCCGGGGAACGGCACCATCTGCAGGGACAGATCCCAGATGCCGTGCCGCTTCGAAGGCCAGACCTGGCTGTTGACCCCGCTGGAGTCATAGCGGAAGCCCATGTCCTTTGCGGCGGTCATCAGGTTCTTCTGGCCCTCGAGGCAGGGTGCGCGGCCGCCGATGAGCTCGCGTTCGTAGTCGAAGGGCAGCGGTTCGGCGTTCTTCCAGCCGGTGTTCGTCTTCCATTGCCGGACGAACTGCTTGGCCTGCTGGATCTCGCTCTTCCACTGGTCGACGGTCCAGCTCGCGACGCCCGTCGGGCCGCAGAAGTGGCCGTTGAAGTGGGTGCCGATCTCGCTGCCGTCCTCCCAGGCCAGACGCACCTGCTCCAGCGTGGCGCGGACCTGGTCGGGCGGCAGGTAGCCGATGTCGGAGGAGCCGCGCGGATGCCCGGGCGGCTGGTAGTTCATGCGCTTGTCCTCGGGCAGGACGTAGACGCCGCTGACGAAGTACGTCATCGCGGCGTTGTTCTCGCGCGCCACCTCGCGGAAGTGACTGAAGAGCTTCTGGCCGTCCTCTCCGGCGCCGTCCCAGGAGAAGACGACGAACTGCGGCGGCCGCTGACCGGGCGCCAGCTTCGCGGCCCTCGGCTGGTGGGGCTGGCGGCCGGTGTACGCGGTCGAGCCGTCCCCGATGAGCCGCATCGGCCGGCTTCCCGCCGCCTTGAGGCTTCCCGCCGCCTTGGCATCCGCCCGGCCGTTTCCGTCGCCGTCCGTCGAGCAGCCGACGACAGAGGCGCTCACCGCCGCCGCGGCGCACAGGCCGATCGCCGCTCTCCATGTTCTGTACAAGGCGCTCCCTCTTCCTGGGTGCCACCGCCCGCGGCGGCCCCGACCCGAATGGCTTAAATGCGGGACCCGGATTGACCGGCCCCGCGAAAGAGGGATAACCAGGAATTCCGATTATTCAGCTCCATTCACTCGATAGATGGACCTACTGAGCCAGACGGCCGAAAAACTCTGGCGACCTCTTTACCGGGCATTACGATTCATTTACCGAGCCTTGAGAGTCACCAGACCGTTACGCACCGTGACTGATCGCCCGTCCCGCGAGGGGCGGCCCGTCCCCTCCGAGGAGACGCCAGCCATGCCTGCCCGACGCCGCCTTCGACTCGCGGACCTGTCCGCCTCGATCACCGTCTTCCTGATCGCGCTGCCCCTGTCGCTGGGCATCGCGCTCGCCACCGGCGCCCCGCTCCAGGCGGGTCTGGTCGCCGCCGCGATCGGCGGGCTGGTGGCCGGCCGCTTCGGCGGCGCCCCACTGCAGATCAGCGGCCCCACCGCGAGCCTGACGGTGGTCACGGCCGATCTGATCCACCTCTACGGCTGGCGCACGACCTGCGCCGTCACCGCCATCGCGGGCCTCGCCCAGCTGGTACTCGGCCGGCTGCGGGTGGCGCGCTCGGCGCTGGCCGTCAGTCCGTCGATCGTGCACGGCATGCTGGCCGGGATCGGCGTCATCATCGCCATCGCCCAGCTGCACATCGTGCTGGGCGGCCGGCCGCAGAGCTCGCCCGTCGCCAACACCCTCGCCCTGCCGGGGCAGTTGGCGGACCTGCATCCCGCCTCGCTGTCGGTGAGCCTGCTCGTCATCGCCGTACTGCTGCTGTGGCCGCGGCTGCCGGGCCGGGCCGGGCGGTGGCTGCGGACCGTGCCCGCCGCGCTGGCGGCGGTGGGGGTGGCGACCGTGCTGTCGGTGGCGCTGGGGCTGTCGGTGCCGCGGGTGGAGCTGCCGTCGTGGAGCTCGCACGCGCTCGCGGGGCTGCCGCAGGGGCCCGTACTGGGCCTCATGGCCGCGGTGCTCACCGTGACGCTGGTGGCGAGCGTGGAGTCGCTGCTGTCCGCCGTGGCCCTGGACAAGCAGGTGGCGGCCCGCCCGGACGGCGGCGAGGTCGCGAAGGCCGACCTGGACAAGGAGCTGCGCGGACAGGGCCTGGCCAATGTGACGTCCGGTCTGCTCGGCGGGCTGCCCGTCGCCGGGGTCGCCATCCGCAGCGCCGCCAACTGCCGTACGGGAGCGGTCTCCCGCACCTCCGCGATCCTGCACGGCACCTGGGTGCTGCTCGCGGCCCTGCTGCTGGCCGGGGTGCTGAAGTACATCCCGCTCGCCGCGCTCGCCGCGCTGGTGATGGTCGTCGGCGTGCAGATGGTGAAGATCAGCCATGTGCGGACGGTGCGCAAGCACCGCGAGTTGCTGGTGTACGCGACGACGCTCGCCGGCGTCGTCCTCTTCGGCGTCCTGCAGGGTGTCGCCCTGGGCATCGCGGTGGCCGCCGCGGTGGCGCTGCACCGGGTGGCCCGGACCCGCGTCACCGTCGAGGAGCTGGGCGGCGTGTGGCATGTGCGGGCACGCGGCCAGCTGACGTTCCTCGCCGTGCCGCGGCTGTCGCGCGCGCTGGCACAGGTGCCGGCCGGGGAGCCGGCGGTCGTGGAGCTGACCGGCTCCTTCATGGACCACGCCGCCTACGAGGCGCTGCAGGAGTGGCGCACGGGCCATCTGTCGCGCGGCGGTACGGCGACGCTGACGGCGGGTGCCGGACGGCGGCTGGTCAGCGGCCGGCTGTCCGCCGAGAGCGGACACAGCTGCCGCCCGTGGATCCCCTGGCACAACCACGCCTGCGTCCAGCCCGCGGGCACCGGGCGGCCGGAGGCCGCGCACAAGCTGCTGAACGGTGTGAGCAACTTCCAGCGCGCCACCGCCCCCCTCGTCCGCGAGGAGCTGGCGCGGCTGGCGCGCGAGGGACAGCGGCCCGGCCACCTCTTCCTCACCTGCGCGGACTCGCGGCTGGTGACCAGCATGATCACCTCCAGTGGCCCGGGTGATCTGTTCACCGTCCGCAACGTCGGCAACCTCGTCCCGCTGCCCGGCGCGGAGGACTCCGTCGCGGCCGCGATCGAGTACGCCGTGGAGGTCCTGCGCGTCGAGTCGATCACCGTGTGCGGGCATTCGGGCTGCGGGGCGATGCAGGCGCTCCTCGGCTCCCCGCACGGGAGCGCGGCGGACACCCCGCTGCAGCGGTGGCTGCGCCACGGCCGGCCCAGCCTCGCCCGTACGGGCCCGCGCATCGCCCACCGTCCGCACACGGACGAGGTGGAGGCGCTGAGCCTGGCGAACGTCGTCCAGCAGCTGAACCACCTGCTGGCACACGCCTGCGTGGCCCGCGCGGTGGCCGCGGGGCGGCTGTCGCTGCACGGCATGTACTTCCACGTCGGCGAGGCCCAGGCGTACGTCCTGGAGGCGCCCGCGGGCGAGTTCCGGGCGGTCGGCCCGGAGCCCGCGGTACGGCCCGCGGTGGAGCCGCTGCACGAGGCGGCGGTGTGAGCACCACCGCCCCGTGCGCGGGGGCTGCCGGCCACCCCCGGGCCGACCGCCGCCCCGTGCCGGACGGCCGCTAGCCGATCGGCTTCGCGTCCTTGTCCACCGGGCCGGGCAGTGTCGACAGGCCGGCGACCGGGTTGCAGGCTTCGGCCTTCCCCTCGATGCCGTAGAGGGTCGACGCCTGGTACGCGCCGTCGGCCCGCACGTTGTTCTCGATCGCCAGGGTGTCTCCGCGGTCGAGGGTGATCCGCCAGTCGGGTCCCTCCATGCGCTCCGGCTGGATCTGCTCACCGCGCGGTCGCTCGCACGCCTCGTCCAGGGCCAGCGAGTCGATGCTCACCCGTACGCCCTCCGCGCGCAGCCGTTCGGCCAGCTCCTTCTGCCGGGAGGCGGACAGCGTCAGGTCGTCGACCGTGACCGTGACGCTGCCGTCCGGGTTCTTCTCCACCGCGAACGCCTGCGACGTACCCGGCGCCCCCGGCACCATCACCGCGGCCACCGCCGCCGCCGTCGCCATCCCCGCCGCGAGTGCCAGCCGCGGCACGGTGACGATCCTGCGGCGCGCCGGCGCCGGCGCGGGTTCCCGCAGCTCGATCTCCCGCTTCAGCTCGCCCAGCAGCCGGTCCTCGAATGTCGCCTTCATGCCCTCTCCCCTGTCCCCGTGACGAGTGTCTCCGTGATGAGCGCCGCCACCGGCGCCCTGTGATCTGTACGCCCGGCTTCCACGCCCTCCGCCGCGCCGCGCAGCGTCTTGCGCGCCCGGTGCAGCCGCACCCGGGCGGTGACCTGGCGGATGCCGAGGGCGGCCGCGGCCTCCGCGGGCGTGAGCTGGTCGACGGTGATCAGCTCCAGCAGGGCGCGCTCGCCCTCCGGGAGCACCGCGAGCGCCTCGAGGGCGCGGCGGCCCGGGGCCTCCGCGTCCAACTGCTCCTCCAGCCGCGCGATGTCGTCCTCGTCGAGCAGCCGCCGCCCCGCGACCCGTGCGCCCAGCGCCGCCTGGCGGGCCGTGCGTCTGGCCTCCGCGGAGACGACGTTGCGCGCGATGCCGTACAGCCAGCCCGTCTCGCTGCCGAGGCCGGGGCGGTAGGTGTGCCCGGAGTCGATGGCCGCGAGGAAGACCTCCGCCGTCAGGTCCGCCACCGTGTGCGGATCCGCGACACGCCGGGCCACGAAGCGGGTGACCGCGTCGAAGTGCCGCCGGTAGAACTCCTCGAAGAGCTCCGGGTCGCGGGCCGCGGCCGCGGGCCCGCCCCTGTTGCGTATGCCGCCGGTCAACGTCGTGCCTCCCGTCGTCGGTGCTGCCTTTCACGTGTACTTGGCGCCGAAGGGGAGAGGCGTTACACAAGGCCACGACAAGAGGTCTAAACCAATTTATCCACAACCCCTTGTCAGAGGCCATCCTCGCCTGATGAGCTAAGCCCCGGGACACAACGGACACCCCTGGATGAGGGAGCAGTCGTGAGCAACGAGAGCCTGGCCAACCTCCTGAAGGAGGAGCGCCGCTTCGCACCGCCGGCGGATCTGGCGGCAGCCGCCAACGTGACCGCGGACGCGTACGCGCAGGCCGCGTCGGACCGGCTGGGCTTCTGGGCCGAGCAGGCCCGGCGGCTGAGCTGGGCCGTCGAGCCGACCGAGACGCTGGACTGGTCGAACCCGCCCTTCGCGAAGTGGTTCAAGGACGGCAAGCTGAACGTCGCGTACAACTGCGTGGACCGGCACGTCGAGGCCGGCCACGGCGACCGGGTCGCCATCCACTTCGAGGGCGAGCCCGGCGACAGCCGCTCGATCACGTACGCCGAGCTGCAGCGCGAGGTCGCCAAGGCCGCCAACGCGCTGACCGAACTGGGCGTGGGCAAGGGCGACCGGGTCGCCATCTACATGCCGATGATCCCCGAGACGGTGGTCTCGATGCTCGCGTGCGCGCGCCTGGGCGCCCCGCACTCGGTCGTCTTCGGCGGTTTCTCCGCCGACGCGCTGGCCGCCCGCATCGCGGACGCCGACGCGCACGTCGTCATCACCGCGGACGGCGGCTACCGCCGCGGCAAGCCGTCCGCCCTCAAGCCCGCCGTGGACGATGCCGCCGACCGCTCCGACCGGGTGCGCAAGGTGCTCGTCGTCCGCCGTACGGGCCAGGACGTCGCGTGGAACGACGAGCGGGACGTGTGGTGGCACGACATCGTCGACCGCCAGGCCGACACCCACACCCCCGAGGCCCACGACGCGGAGCACCCGCTCTTCATCCTCTACACGTCCGGTACGACGGGTAAGCCGAAGGGCATCCTGCACACCACGGGCGGCTATCTGACCCAGGCGTCCTACACCCACCACGCCGTCTTCGACCTCAAGCCCGAGACGGACGTCTTCTGGTGCACGGCCGACGTCGGCTGGGTGACCGGCCACTCGTACATCGTCTACGGCCCGCTCTCCAACGGCGCCACCCAGGTGCTCTACGAGGGCACCCCGGACACCCCGCACCAGGGCCGCTGGTGGGAGGTCATCGCCAAGTACGGCGTGACGATCTTCTACACCGCCCCGACCGCGATCCGCGCCTGCATGAAGTGGGGCGACGAGATCCCCGCCAAGTTCGACCTGTCGAGCCTGCGGCTGCTGGGCTCGGTGGGCGAGCCGATCAACCCCGAGGCGTGGATCTGGTACCGCAAGCACATCGGCGCGGACGCCACCCCGATCGTGGACACCTGGTGGCAGACGGAGACCGGCGCCATCATGATCTCCCCGCTGCCGGGCGTGACGGAGACCAAGCCGGGCTCCGCGCAGATCCCGCTGCCGGGCATCGCCGCGACCGTCGTGGACGACGACGCCAACGAGGTGCCCAACGGCTCCGGCGGCTATCTGGTGCTCACCGAGCCGTGGCCGTCGATGCTGCGCACCATCTGGGGCGACGACCAGCGCTACAAGGACACCTACTGGGCGCGCTTCGAGGGCAAGTACTTCGCCGGCGACGGCGCCAAGAAGGACGACGACGGCGACATCTGGCTGCTGGGCCGGGTCGACGACGTGATGCTGGTGTCCGGCCACAACATCTCCACCACCGAGGTCGAGTCCGCGCTGGTCTCGCACCCGAAGGTGGCCGAGGCGGCGGTCGTCGGCGCGACCGACCCGCAGACCACGCAGGCGATCGTCGCCTTCGTCATCCTGCGCGGCGGCGCGTCGGAGGACGACGGCCTGGTCGAGGAGCTGCGCGCGCACGTCGCCAAGGCGCTCGGCCCGATCGCCAAGCCCAAGCGGATCCTGCCGGTGGCCGAGCTGCCGAAGACCCGCTCCGGCAAGATCATGCGCCGCCTGCTGCGGGACGTCGCGGAGAACCGGGCGGTCGGCGACGTCACGACGCTGGCGGACTCGACGGTCATGGACCTGATCTCGGCCAAGCTGCCGTCGGCGGCCTCCGAGGACTAGGAGCCTCCGGCCGGTACGCACGAACCGAGGGGGTCCGGGGGTACCGCCCCGGGACCCCCTCGGAGCAGGCCGGTCGCCGGCAGCCGGTCGCGCTCACCGGCGGAGCCGAGGGCCGCAGCCACACGAAGGGGCGCTCCCGCGCTGCGGGGGTGCCCCTTTGCTCCTTAATGTGATCTCCAGAACGGTCAACCGGGCGCCGTGTAGGGTGTAGCGAGAGCGTAAAGAAGCAGCAAAGGGCGCGCCGGGAAGTCTGGTCGGCACACGTCATCCGTGTGACCAGCCGACCACGACATCCAGGAGGCTCCACAGTGGCCGCGCCCACGCAGCACCCCGAGTTCCTCGGCGACGCGCCGCTCAAGGAGCGCCGCTTCATAGCCGACGCCCTGCGCACGGAGACCGTCGGCGGTGTACTGCTCCTCCTGGCCGCGGTCGCCGCGCTGATCCTCGCCAACTCCGCCGCCGGCGACTGGTACGCGGACGTCAAGAGCTTCAAAATCGGCCCGAGCGCCCTCGGCCTGCACATCGACATCTCCACCTGGGCCAAGGACGGCCTGCTGGCCGTCTTCTTCTTCGTCGCCGGCATCGAGCTCAAACGCGAACTGGTCGCCGGCGAGCTGCGCGACCCCCGGGCCGCCGCCCTCCCCGTCATCGCCGCGGTCTGCGGCATGGCCGTCCCGGCGGTCGTCTACGTCGTGACCAACACCGCGGGCGGCGGCGACCTCGGCGGCTGGGCCATCCCCACCGCCACGGACATCGCCTTCGCCCTCGCCGTACTCGCGGTCATCGGCAGCTCGCTGCCCGCGGCCCTGCGGGCGTTCCTGCTGACGCTCGCGGTCGTCGACGACCTCTTCGCGATCCTCATCATCGCGGTCTTCTTCACCTCGACCATCAACTTCGGCGCGCTCGCCCTGTCCCTCGCCGGCCTCGCGCTGTTCTGGTTCCTGCACCGCAGGAACGTGCACGGCTGGTACATCTACGTACCGCTGGCGCTGGTCATCTGGACCCTGATGCACGAGAGCGGCGTCCACGCCACGGTCGCCGGCGTGGCCATGGGCCTGATGCTGCGGGTCACCACCGAGCCCGGCGAGGAGCAGTCGCCCGGCGAGCACATCGAGCATCTGGTCCGCCCGCTCTCCGCGGGCCTGGCGGTGCCCGCCTTCGCGTTCTTCGCCGCCGGCGTCTCCATCAACGCCGAGGCACTGGCCGACGTCTTCACCAACCCCGAGCCGCTCGGCGTGGTCCTCGGCCTCTTCCTCGGCAAGACGATCGGCATCTTCGGCGGCGCCTGGCTGGCGGCGCGCTTCACCAGTGCGACGCTCAACGAGGCCCTCGACTGGGAGGACGTGCTCGCCGTGGCCACCCTGGCGGGCATCGGCTTCACGGTCTCCCTGCTCATCAGCGAGCTGGCCTTCGAGGACGACGCGGCGCTGGCCGACCAGACCAAGGCCGCGGTCCTGGTGGGCTCCGTCATATCCGCGCTCGTCGCGTGCGTGCTGCTCAAATGGCGTAACGCCCGCTACCGGCGGCTCGTCGAACTCGAGGAGCTCGACGAGGATATGGACGGCATCCCGGACATGTACGAACAGAACAATCCCGAGTACCACCTGCGGATGGTGGCGATCTACGAGGCAAAGGCCGCCGAGCACCGCAAGTGGTTGGAAACGCACCCTGGCGCCCACAAGGACGGCAGTGCACGGCATGATGTGTAGCCCTACCGGGCCGTAAGGAAGAGGGATCGAAACGATGGGTGCCCCTGCCGACGAGCACGTGGAGCGCAGCCTCGGCCAGCTGGTGGCCGGCGCCACCGCCGATATGAGCGCGCTGATCCACGACGAGATCGCCCTGGCCAAGGCCGAGCTGCGCGAGGACGTCAAGAAGGCCGGCATCGGCAGCGCGGCCACCGTCGCCGGCGGCGCCCTGGTCCTCTTCGGCATCCCGGTGCTGAGCTTCGCCGGCGCGTACGGGCTGCACGAGGCCGGTATCTGGCTGTGGGCGTCGTTCCTGATCGTCTTCGGCGTCCACGTACTGCTGGGGGCGATCGTCGCGCTCGTCGGCGTACGGTTCTTCAAGAAGGTCAACAAGCCGGAGAAGACGATCGCCTCGGTGCAGGAAACCGTCCACGTGTTCTCAGGGGTACGTCCGGGTGGGCGTCGTCCTGAGGAGGGGCGCGTGTCCTCCGACGGTGTGAAACCCTCGGCCTCATGACGGTCCCACCGAGCGGGGGCTCCCAGATCGTGAAGCCCGAGGGCCCCTGGACGCACCGCGACGTCGCCGCGAACGGCGCCCGGTTCCACATCGCCGAGATGGGCGACGGCCCGCTGGTACTCCTGCTGCACGGGTTCCCGCAGTTCTGGTGGACCTGGCGGCACCAGCTGCCCGCCCTGGCCGAGGCCGGCTACCGCGCCGTCGCGATGGACCTGCGCGGTATCGGCGGCAGCGACCGCACCCCGCGCGGTTACGACCCGGCGAACCTCGCGCTCGACGTCACCGGTGTGATCCGCTCCCTGGGGGAGCCGGACGCCGCGCTGGTGGGCCACGATCTGGGCGGCTACCTCGCCTGGACCGCGGCCGTGATGCGGCCCAAGCTGGTCCGCCGGCTGGCGGTCGTGTCGATGCCGCATCCGCGGCGCTGGCGCTCGTCGCTGCTGGGTGACCGGCGGCAGACCACGGCCAGCTCGTACATCTGGGGCTTCCAGCGGCCGTGGCTGCCGGAGCGGCAGCTCGTCGCGGACGACGCGGCGCTCGTGGGCCGGCTGATCCGCGACTGGTCCGGCCCCAGCATGCCGGACGACAAGGCCGTGCACACCTACCGCCAGGCCATGCTGATCCCGTCCACCGCGCACTGCTCCGTCGAGCCGTACCGCTGGCTGGTGCGCTCCCTCGCCCGGCCGGACGGGGTGCAGTTCAACCGGCGGATGAGGCGGCCGGTCCGGGTGCCGACCCTGCACCTGCACGGCTCACTCGATCCGGTGATGCGCACGCGCAGCGCGGCGGGCTCCGGCGAGTACGTCGAAGCGCCGTACCGCTGGCGGCTGTACGACGGACTCGGCCACTTCCCGCACGAGGAGGACCCGGCCGCGTTCTCCGCGGACCTGGTGAACTGGCTGCGCGATCCCGAACCGGACCGCTGAGGGCCCCGACCGCGTAGGACGCGCGCGCCCTCAGACGACGCCGCGCGTATGCCGCAGTCGCGCGCTGACCCAGCGCGCCCGGCGGCGGATGATGCGCGGAATGCCCAACTGTCCGGCGAAGGAACCCCCGGAACCGTCGGGGATGCTCCGGTGCCCCGCGCCGTGGTGCGCGCCGCCCCGGGACGTTCCTGCACCTACGTCGTTGTAGTCATGCGTCCAGCCCATACCCCGGAGACTGCCCAGGCCCCGGCGGGAGTACACCCCGCCGGGACCCTCAATCGGCCTAGGCGCCCCGCATATGTCCGTTCGACGAACACCTGTCACAGGGCGTCGAACAGACGTCACGCGACCGCTGGGGCAAAGCGGTCACATGGCGCATTCCTCCGTGTCCACCTCGCGGGTCGCCGTACGGCCCCGCTGGACGTCCGCACGCACCTCGTCGACGGTCAGGGCGTAGCCCGTGTCGTCGTTGTCGAGGGACTTCGCGAAGATCACGCCGGACACCTCGCCGCGCGGAGTGAGCAGCGGGCCGCCGGAGTTGCCCTGGCGGACCAGGGTGTAGAGCGAGTAGATGTCGCGCGAGACCGTGCCCCGCCGGTAGATGTCCGGTCCGCCGGCCTGGATCCGGTCACGGACGCGGGCGGCGCGCACGTCGAAGCCGCCGTTCTCGGGGAAGCCCGCCACGATCGCGTCGTCGCCGGTGCCCGCGTCGGCGTTGGCGAACTTCAGCGCGGGGGCGCGCAGCTGGGGCACCTCGATGACCGCGATGTCCCGCTCCCAGTCGTACAGGACGACCTCGCCCTCGTACACCCGGCCCTCGCCGCCCACCTGTACGGTCGGCTCCTCGACGCCGCCCACCACATGGGCGTTGGTCATGACGCGCTGCGGGGCGAAGACGAAGCCGGTGCCCTCCAGCGTCTTGCCGCAGCTGGGCGCCGAGCCGATCACCTTGACGATGGACTGCTTGGCGCGCGCCACCACCGGGCTGCCCACCAGCGCGGGGTCGGGCGCGGGTACGTCGGTGATGTGCTCGCTGGAGAAGGGCGAGAAGACGGACGGGAAGCCGTTGCGCGCCAGGACGTTGCTGAACTCGCTGAACCAGGTGTCGGCGGACTGCGGCATCACCTCGGCCACCCCGCCCAGCACCTGCGAGCTGCGCACCTGCTTACCCAGCCACTGCGTGGACGTGCCGAGCGCGCTGCCTATCAGCCAGGCGACCAGGAGCATGGCCACCACGTTCACCAGCGCCCCGCCCCCGGCGTCCAGCGAGCGGGCCGGGGACCAGGTGATGTGCCGCCGCAGCTGGTTGCCCAGATGCGTGGTGAAGGCCTGGCCGACGGAGGCGCACACGATCACCAGCATCACCGCGACGACCGTCGCCGTGGGGCCCACCGGCGCGTCGTCCGTGGCGCCGTTCCAGATGACCGGGAGCAGGTAGATGGCGAGCAGGCCACCCCCTATGAAGCCGACCACGGAGAGGATGCCGACGACGAACCCCTGTCGGTAGCCGACCACGGCGAACCACACGGCGGCCGCCAGCAGAAATATGTCGAGCACGTTCACTCAGTTTCGCCTCGCCAAGTCCTCACCCGTCACCCAGGCTGACCTGTCGGTCCGGCTGGGGGTCCGGGGGTCGCCCCCCGGGAAATCGCAGTACGCGAGCCACCGTCTCATGCGCGCCAGTCCAGGGGCACCTGCCGGGAGGTGTCCCATCTCTCTTCCCAGCCGCAGTGGTGCAGGATCCGGTCGATCACCCCGGCGGTGAACCCCCACACGAGCGCGCCGTCCACCTCGAACGCGGGCCCGCGATGCCCGCTGGGATGCACCGTTGTGGCCCGGTTGTCCGGATTCGTCAGGTCGGCGATGGGGACCGTGAAGGCGCGGGCCGTCTCCCTCGGGTCGACCGCACGCACCGGGGTCGGCTCGCGCCACCAGCCCAGCACGGGCGTGACGACGAAACCGCTCACGGGGATGTAGAGCCTCGGCAGTACGCCGAAGAGCTGCACGCCCGCCGGATCGAGCCCGGTCTCCTCCTCGGCTTCGCGCAGCGCGGCGCGCAGCGGGCCGTCGCCCTCGGGGTCGCCGTCCTCCGGGTCGAGGGCGCCGCCGGGGAAGGAGGGCTGGCCGGCGTGCGAGCGCAGACTGCCGGCCCGCTCGATGAGCAGCAGCTCGGGACCCTCCGGGCCCTCCCCGAACAGGACGAGCACGGCAGACGGCCGCCCGCCGCGCTCCGGCGGCAGGAAGCGGCTGAGCTGCTCGGGACGGAGCGTACGGACGGCCTCGACCACCGGGTCGAGCCAGGCCGGCAGTCCGTCGGCGCTGAGAGCGACCGTCGGGTGGGCGTGGGTCACGAAGCCGCCCCCGGCAGCGGGGGCGCGGCCCTGCCCGGGTAGTCGGGCGGGGGCTTCAGCCGCTGGCCGGGCAGCCCGCCCTTCTCGTACTTCAGCAGCTTCTCCGCCTTCGCCGGGTCCGTCTCGCCCACGCCGTACGAGGGGCACAGCGCCGCGATCGGGCAGGCGCCGCAGGCGGGCTTGCGGGCGTGGCAGATCCGGCGGCCGTGGAAGATCACCCGGTGCGAGAGGTCCGTCCACTCCTTCTTCGGGAACATCTCCGCGACCGCGGCCTCGATCTTGTCCGGGTCGGTCTCCTCGGTCCAGTGCCACCGGTCGCGCACCAGGCGCTGGAAGTGGGTGTCGACCGTGATGCCGGGGACGCCGAAGGCGTTGCCGAGGACGACGTTCGCCGTCTTGCGGCCGACGCCGGGGAGCGTCACGAGGTCCTTCAGCCGGCCGGGCACCTCGCCGCCGAAGCGGTCGCGCAGCGCGGTGGACAGACCCATGATCGACTTGGTCTTGGCGCGGAAGAAGCCCGTCGGGCGGATCAGCTCCTCGACCGCCTCCGGGTTCGCCGCGGCCAGGTCCTCGGGGGTCGGGTACTTGGCGAAGAGCGCCGGGGTCGTCTGGTTCACCCGCAGGTCCGTGGTCTGCGCGGACAGGACCGTGGCGACGAGCAGCTGGAAGGGGTCGTCGAAGTCCAGCTCGGGATGGGCGTACGGATACACCTCGCCCAGCTCCCGGTAGATCCGCCGCGCCTGCCGCACCCGGCCCGTGTGGGTGGGCGCCACCTTGGCCCGCTTGATCACCGGCCGGTCCCCGGTCTCACCGCTGTTCGCCATACGGATCAGCCTACGGCCCGCCACTGACGAAGTGCGGGGATTCCGCCCGCCGTCCCACCGGTCAGGGAAAGAGCCGCCCTCACCCGTTCGGCCCACCCTCCGCCGGTCCGACGGGCGTTCACCGCGCCCGCTGCCGACGATGGATGGCAGACGAGATCCGGTGCCGGAGAGAGGACGCCCCGTGGCCCTGCACGAGACCGACCGAGGGGCCTCCGGGCCGTTCGACGACGTGTACACGATGCCGATCAGCGAGCGAACGCTGCCGAAGTTCCGGATGCCCGACGGCCCCGCCGACCCCCGGGCGGTGCACTGGATGATCCGGGACGAGCTGGCCCTCGACGGCAACGCCTCGCAGAACCTGGCGACCTTCTGCACGACCTGGGCCGATATCGAGGTCCACGCGCTGATGGACGAGTGCCTCGGCAAGAACATGGTCGACAAGGACGAGTACCCGCAGACCGCGGAGCTCGAGTCCCGCTGCGTCCACATCCTCGCCGACCTCTGGCACTCCCCCCACGGCCACTCGACGATGGGCTGCTCCACCACCGGCTCCTCCGAGGCCGCGATGCTCGGCGGGCTGGCGCTGAAGTGGCGCTGGCGCGAGCGCCGCCGGGCCGAGGGCAAGCCGGCCGACCGCCCGAACCTGGTGTGCGGACCGGTCCAGGTCTGCTGGGAGAAGTTCGCCCGCTACTTCGACGTCGAGCTGCGCCAGGTCCCGCTGGAGCCGGGCGCCACCGGGCTGCGCCCGAACCAGCTGCGCCAGTACGTCGACGAGAACACGATCGGCGTCGTGGCGATCCTCGGCGTCACGTACACCTGCGACTACGAGCCGGTGAAGGAGATCGCCGCCGAGCTCGACGCCATCCAGGCGGACACCGGACTCGACATCCCCGTGCACGTGGACGCGGCCAGCGGCGGCTTCATCGCGCCCTTCCTCCACCCCGAGGTGGAATGGGACTTCCGGCTCGAGCGGGTGGCCTCGATCAACGCCTCCGGCCACAAGTACGGCATGGCCCCGCTCGGCGTCGGCTGGGCGGTGTGGCGGTCGGCCGACCTGCTCCCCGAGGACCTGGTCTTCCGGGTCAGCTACCTCGGCGGCGACATGCCCACCTTCGCCCTCAACTTCTCCCGCCCCGGCGGCGAGATCGTGGCCCAGTACTACAACCTCCTGCGCCTGGGCCGCGACGGCTACCGCCGCGTCCACCAGGCCGCCGCCGACACCGCCCAGGCGCTGGGCGCGGACATCGCCGCGATGGGCCCGTTCACGCTGCTGTACGACGGGCGCGGCGGGCTGCCGGCCGTGTCGTACACGCTCACCGACCCGGCGAACGCCGGCTTCTCCCTGTACGACCTCTCCGACCAGCTGCGCCGCCGCGGCTGGCAGGTGCCGTCGTACCCGCTGCCGCCGGAGCGCGAGGAGACCGTCATCCAGCGGGTGCTGGTCCGGCACGGCATCAGCCACGACAAGATCTCGCTGCTGGCCCGCGACATCCGCGACGCCGTCGACCGGCTGGCCAAGGGCGTCGGCACGGGCACACCGGAGCAGCCCGGGTTCCACCACTGACGCCCCGGGAGGCGCGGACCATGAGCGACGGTCCCGGAACGCGGACGACGTTCCTCGACGAGGTCAGGGACGCGGTCCGGCCGCGGTCCGCCCTGCTGGTGCTGGGCGTACTGGCGCTGGGTGTGCTGTTCATCGCCTCGTACGCCGGGGCCTTCCACGACCCGAAGCCCAAGGACGTCGCCTTCGGCGTCGTGGCCCCCGCGCAGATCAGCGGTGAGGTGACCGCGCGGCTGGACGGGCTCCCCGGCTCCCCGCTGGACCCGCGGGCGGTGGACTCGGTCGAGGACGCCACCCGGCAGATCGAGAACCGCGAGCTGTACGGGGCGCTGGTCGTCGACCCGCGCGGCACCACGGACCGGCTGCTCGTCGCGACCGGCGGCGGCGAGGCGGTCGCGGACGCGCTGGAACAGGTCGTCGGGAAGGTGGAGGCCGCGGAGGGGCGTACCGCCGAGACCGTGGACGTCGTCCCGGCCTCGAAGGACGACGCACGCGGGCTGTCGGCGTTCTACCTCGTGGTCGGCTGGTGCGTGGGCGGCTACCTCTGCGCGGCGATCCTCGCCATCAGCTACGGCGCCCGGCCGGCCAACCCGCGCCGGGCGGTGCTGCGGCTGACGACGCTGGCCCTGTTCTCGGTGGCGCTGGGGGTGCTGGGCGCCTGGGTCATCGACACCGTCCTCGGCGCACTGCCCGGCGGGATCTCCGGGCTGTGGTGGCTGGGCGCCCTGGTGGCCTTCGCGGCCGGGGCGACGACGTTCGCCTTCCAGGCGGCGCTGGGCATCGTCGGGATCGGGCTGACGGTGCTCGTCATCGTGGTCGCGGGCAATCCCAGCGCGGGCGGGGCCTATCCGTATCCGCTGCTGCCGCCGTTCTGGCGCGACATCGGCCCCGTCCTCATCCCGGGCGCGGGTACATGGTCGGCGCGCTCCCTCGCGTACTTCGACGGCAACGCGATGACCGGCCCGCTCCTCGTGCTGGGCGCGTGGGCGCTGGGCGGCACGGCGCTGACGCTGCTGTTCTCCGCGCTGCGGACCGGGCGGGACGCCGTGGAGGGGAGCGAGGTACGGCAGTAGCCGGTGCGACCATGGCCGGCTGGGTGCGGGAGCGGCACGAGACCGACGCGCTGGCCTCGCTGGGGTTTCCCGCCGTACGACGGGACACGCCGCCCGGCTCGCCGGCGAGGCCGGCGCCGCGTGCCGGGGGCGGACGAGGTACGCGACGCGGTCGCGAAGGCGCTCGGTGCGGCCATGTGAGGGAGCCGCTCGCCATCCGGGTGACGGCTGTTCGCCGAGAGCAGAAACGGACCTTTCAGTCACTCGTTCGGACGCGCTTCCCCCTGTTCCCACCGGCCGGTTGACCACCCGACCGGAGCAACGGCGACGCGCCGCGTTCCCCCCGGTCAGAGCCCAATCCGACCCCTGGCGCACGATCCTGTTCCCCGATACGTCAAACTTGTGATTGATCGCACTGTTTTACTGTCCGGCATCATGGAGACCTCACCGTTCAGTCCAAGGTCGCCTGGGCATGTCGACAAGGAGAGAACTCGTGGACGACGTTCTACGGCGCGCCCCGCTTTTCGCGGCGCTCGATGACGAGCAGGCCGGTGAGCTTCGCGCTTCCATGACGGAGGTGACGCTCGCCCGGGGCGACTCGCTGTTCCACGAGGGTGACCCCGGGGACCGGCTGTACGTCGTCACCGAGGGCAAGGTGAAGCTGCACCGCACCTCCCCCGACGGCCGGGAGAACATGCTGGCCGTCCTCGGCCCCGGCGAGCTCATCGGCGAGCTGTCCCTGTTCGACCCGGGCCCGCGCACGGCCACGGCGACGGCGCTGACCGAGTGCAAGCTGCTGGGCCTCGGCCACGGCGACCTGCAGCCCTGGCTGAACGCCCGCCCCGAGGTGGCCGCGGCCCTGCTGCGCGCGGTGGCCCGCCGGCTGCGCCGTACCAACGACCAGATGTCCGACCTGGTCTTCTCCGACGTCCCGGGCCGTGTCGCCCGCGCCCTGCTCGACCTGTCGCGCCGCTTCGGCGTCCAGGCCGACGAGGGCATCCACGTCGTCCACGACCTCACCCAGGAGGAGCTGGCCCAGCTGGTCGGCGCCTCCCGCGAGACGGTCAACAAGGCCCTCGCGGACTTCGCGTCCCGCGGCTGGCTGCGCCTGGAGGCGCGGGCGGTCATCCTGCTGGACGTCGAGCGGCTCGCGAAGCGGTCCCGCTGAGCACGTCGAACGGGCTCGGTCCGGACGGCTTCCTCGTACGCGAGGGGTCGCTGGACCGGGTCCGTCCGCCTTTCGGGGAGGTCGTCGACGCCGTGCGCCGGGAGGCCACGGCCTTCGACGGCCTGCACAGCGCGTACCTCTACGGCAGCATCCCCCGCGGCGACGCCGTGCCCGGGGTCTCCGACCTCGACGTGCTGCTGGCGCTGCACCACGCTCCGACGGACGCCGACCGCGCGACCGCGCGCGCCATGGAGGCGCGGCTGGACGCGGCGTACCCCCAGATCGACGGGGCGGGCGTGCTGCTCTTCGGCACGGGCATGCTGCTCAGCGAGCTGGAGCGGTACGACATGGGCTGGTTCCTCGCCTGCCTGTGTACGCCGGTGTGGGGACCGGATCTCGGCGGGCGGCTGCCCCGCTACCGGCCCGACTCCCTGCTCGCCCGCGAGACGAACGGCGATCTGGCGCTGGCGCTGCCCGGGTGGGGATGGGGGCACCCCCTGCTCGAGCGAAGCCGAGAGCTTGGGGGAGGCTGGACGCCGCGTCCACCGACGAGGAGCTCCGCGCCCTGAGCCGCGGGGTGTCCCGGCGGCTCGTACGGTCCGGGTTCACGCTCGTGATGCCGCGGTACGGGGGCTGGACCAGCGATCTCGGAAAGTCGGCGGACATCTTCGCCCGGTACTACCCGCGGTGGGGCGCCCTGATGTCCCGCGCCGCCGTCATCGGACGTGAGCCCACCGCCGACCGGGCGGTGCTGGCGGACCTGGTGCACGGGCTGGGGCCGTGGCTCGCGGCGGAGTACACCCGGGTGCACGGGGTGAAGGCGGCGCGGCCGTACTGAGTGCGGGTGGAGGGCGTGTCCCCAACGGCTCGGAGCCGACCGTCAGCCGGGGCGCCTGGCCATGACGACCAGACCGGGCCCGCTGAACTCGTCCGGGGGGAGCCGCAGTTCGGCGACCGGTTCCAGGCCCGCCCGCTCGATCAGGCCGACGAGTCGTTCCGGCCGCCACTGGTGCGTCGTCCAGCGCACGGGCACGCCCCCGTAGGCCTCGGTGCGGATCGCGTCCTCATCGCCGACGTGCGTGCCGGTGATGAAGTGCCCGCCGGGCTTCAGCGCACGTGCGAACAGGGCCAGGACCTGGGGAAGGACGTCCCGGGGGAGGTTGAACAGCGACCACCACCCGAGCACCCCGCCCAGGGACGCCTCACCGAGGTCGAGCTCGGTGGCGGAGGCGACGGAGAAGCGGCACTCCGGATGGAGCCGGCGCGCGTTCTCGATCATGCGGGGAGAGAGATCCACACCGGACACGTCGAGCCCGCGTTCGGCAAGGTAGGCGGTCACCGTGCCGGGCCCGCAGCCGACGTCGAGGACGGGCCCGAGGCCGCACACGGTGTCGGCGAAGGCGTCGATCGACGCCTTGAGCCAGGGATGCCGGCGGATGTCGCCCATACCCGTCGTCACGACCATGTGGGCGTAGTTGTCGGCCACCCGGTCGTAGGAGTCGCGTACGGCGTCGAGATCGGCCGGGCGGTCGACGGGGTGTGCGCGCATCCGCCCACGATAGGGCCGCACGGCCTGGTCCACAGACGGTCGGTGAAGCTTTCCGGTCGGCGTCCTAGATCAGCCCGTGTTCCCGGAGGTACTCCAGCTGCGCCCGTACCGACAGCTCCGCCGCCGGCCACAGGGCCGGGTCGACGTCCGCGTACACATGGGCCACGACCTCCGCCGGCGTGCGGTGGCCGTTCTCCACCGCCGTCTCGACCTGCGCGAGCCGGTTCGCCCGGTGGGCGAGGTAGTACTCCACCGCGCCCTGCGCGTCGCCCAGCACCGGACCGTGGCCGGGGAGCACCGTCGTCACCCCGTCGTCGACCGCGAGCGAGCGCAGCCGGCGCAGGGAGTCCAGGTAGTCGCCGAGGCGGCCGTCGGGGTGGGCCACCACCGTCGTACCGCGGCCGAGGACCGTGTCGCCCGTCAGGACCGCCCGGTCGGCGGCGAGCTGGAAGCACAGGGAGTCGGCGGTGTGGCCGGGCGTCGACACGACGAGCAGCTCCAGCCCGCCGACCCGGACGACGTTCCCCGGCGTCAGCCCCTCGTCGCCGAGACGCAGCGCCGGGTCGAGGGCGCGCACCTTGGTACCCGTCAGCTCCGCGAACCGCGCCGCGCCCTCCGCGTGGTCGGGGTGGCCGTGGGTCAGCAGCGTGAGCGCGACGCGCTTGCCGAGCCGCTCGGCGGTGGCGACGACCTCCGCGAGGTGCCCCTCGTCCTGCGGTCCAGGGTCGATGACGACCGCCAGGTCGGAGTCCGGCTCGGCGACGATCCAGGTGTTCGTGCCGTCCAGCGTCATCGGCGAGGGGTTCGGCGCCAGCACGCAGTACGCCCGGGGGGTGGCCTGTCCGGCGATCTCGCCGCCGCGCGGCCGGCCGGGCAGCATACGGGCGTCCGTCATGAGGGGAGCCTCTTCGTGAACTCGTCGTGCCCCGGCCAGCTGAGCACGAGCTCCCCGCCCACGATCTCCGCCTTCGCGAGGACGGGCGTCAGATCGCGCCCGGGGGCGGCCGCGAGGACCGCGGCGGGGGTGTCGTACGACGTCATGTCCCTGAGCATGGTGATCGTCGGCGGCATCATCAACAACTCGCCCTTGTCGTACCCCTTGCAGGCGTCCGCCGGGCGGGCCCAGACGGTGCGGTCGGCCTCCGTGGAGGCGTTGCGGGTGCGCTGGCCCTCGGGGAGGGCGGCGACGAAGAACCAGGTGTCGTAGCGGCGCTGCTCGAACTCCGGGGTGATCCAGCGGGCCCAGGCGCCCAGCAGGTCGGAGCGCAGCACCAGGCCGCGGCGGGCCAGGAAGTCGGCGAAGGACAGCTCACGGGCCACCAGGGCCGCGCGGTCGGCCTCCCAGTCCTCGCCGGTGGTGTCGTCGACGACCTCGTCCGGGCCCGGGCCGGCGAGCAGGA
The DNA here is from genome assembly GCF_040680895.1 of Streptomyces sp. NPDC051940. Classification (NCBI taxonomy): domain Bacteria; kingdom Bacillati; phylum Actinomycetota; class Actinomycetes; order Kitasatosporales; family Streptomycetaceae; genus Streptomyces; species Streptomyces sp. NPDC051940. The sequence continues at coordinate 34,476 of NZ_JBFAXR010000001.1, forward strand.
CGCCGGCCTCCTCGAAGGTCTCACGGACCGCGGCGCAGACGACCGCCTGGGCCTCGGCCTCGGTCGCGACGCCCAGCCGCGCGGCCCATACGGCGAGGGTGGGCCCCGCCCAGGCCGCCGGCGGAAGGGGACGCTCGTCGCGGGCGTCGACGGACCCGCCGGGGTAGGCGTACGCGCCGCCCGCGAAGGCCATGGAGGCGCGGCGGCGCAGCATGTAGACGTCGAGCCCGGGGCGCAGCAGCAGCACCGTGGCCGCGCGGCGCGGTTCCACGGGCGTCAGCTCGCCGCGCGCGAGGGCGCGGATACGGTCGGGCCACTCGGGCGGGTACCACTGGCCGGTGGCCGGGTTCTGCGCGTTGGCTGCGTTCGCTGCGTTCGCTGCGTCGGACATGGGCGGATGCTACGTCGTAACGTGTCGATGTTCGAGACCGGACAGCCGGCGGCCCGCCGTCCGGCATTCGGACCCCACCAGGACGCCCCTCCCCCAGGGAGCTTTTCGGTGGGGTCCTCAGCGGAGCGGACTAGTCGCGGACCTCGACCAGGAACTCGATCTCCACCGGCGCGTCGATCGGCAGCACCGCCACGCCGACCGCCGAGCGGGCGTGCACGCCCTTGTCGCCGAAGACCTGGCCGATCAGCTCGCTGGCGCCGTTGACGACGGCCGGCTGGCCGGTGAAGTCCGAGGCGGAGGCGACGAAGCCGACGACCTTCACGACGCGGACCACCTTGTCCAGGTCGCCGACGACGGACTTGATCGCGGCGAGCGCGTTCAGCGCGCACCGGGCGGCCAGGTCCTTGGCCTCCTCCGGCGTGACCTCCGCGCCGACCTTGCCGGTGACGGTCAGCTTGCCGTCGACCATGGGCAGCTGGCCGGCCGTGTAGACGTAGTCGCCGGAGCGCACGGCCGGGGCGTACGACGCCAGCGGCGGTACGACCTCCGGCAGGGTCAGGCCCAGCTCCGCGAGCTTCGACTCGATGGTGCCGCTCACGCCTTCTCCCGCTTCAGGTACGCGACCAGCTGCTCCGGGTTCGGACCGGGCACGACCTGGACGAGCTCCCAGCCGTCCTCGCCCCAGGTGTCCAGAATCTGCTTCGTCGCGTGCACCAGGAGGGGCACCGTCGCGTACTCGAACTTTCTCTGTGACACGTCTTGGCTCCAGGGTTGATGACCGGTTCGACCGTCCGCGTGCGCGGTCCGGTCAGCTGCAGCGCCAACAGTACCCAGCCCCCCGCCGCCGCTCGCTCAGGGCAACTCCGCCATCCGCCGCCGCAGCTCGGCGCGCTCCACGGCGTTGCCGGTCAGCTCCACCGCCGTCGCGTACGCCGCGCGGGCGCCGGGAGCGTCGCCGGCCAGGCGCAGCAGCTCGGCGTGGGCCGCGTGCAGCGGCTGGTAGCGGGCGAGGCGGTCGTCGGTGAGCAGCGGGGCCAGCAGCGCGAGCCCCGCGGCGGGGTCCTCGGCCCGGGCCACGGCGACCGCGCGGTTGATCTCCACCACCGGGGAGGGCGCGAGCCGGGCCAGCGCGGCGTACAGCTCCGCGATCCGCGCCCAGTCGGGCGACGGCGACTCGACGTGCAACGCCGCGATGGCGGCCTGCAGCTGGTACGGGCCGGGCGTGCGCCGGGCCAGGGCCCCCTCCAGCAGGCGCAGCGCCTCGGCGATCCGGGCGGTGTCCCAGCGGGTGCGGTCCTGGCGGTCCAGGGGGACGTAGCGGCCGCGCTCGTCGAGGCGGGCGGGGCGGCGGGCGTCGTGCAGCAGCATCAGCGCCAGCAGGCCGCGTACCTCCGCCTCGTCCGGCATGAGGTCGGCCAGCAGGCGTGTGAGGCGTACGGCCTCGGCGCACAGGTCCGCGCGGACGAGGCTGTCGCCGCCGGCCGCCGCGTAGCCCTCGTTGAAGATCAGGTAGAGGACGGCGAGGACGCCGGCCAGCCGGTTGGGCAGTATGTCGTCGCTCGGCACCCGGTACGGGATGCGGGCCTCGGCGATCTTCCGCTTGGCGCGGGTGATGCGCTGGTACATCGTCGGCTCGCCGACCAGGAACGCGCGGGCGACCTCGGCCGTGGTGAGCCCGCCGAGCGTCTTCAGCGTGAGCGCCACCCGGGCGTCGGGCGCCAGGGCCGGGTGGCAGCAGGTGAAGATCAGGCGGAGCCGGTCGTCGGTGACCGAGCTGTCCGGGGCGTCGGGCCGGTGCTCCTGCGCGTCGAGCCGGGCCAGCTCGGCCAGCCGCCCGGTGCGGTCGGCGACGGCCTGTTCGCGGCGCAGCCGGTCGATGGCCTTGCGGCGGGCGGTCGTCATGATCCAGGCGGCGGGGTTCGCCGGGACGCCGCGGCGGGGCCAGGCCGCTATGGCCGAGGCGAAGGCGTCCTGCAGGGCGTCCTCGGCGAGCTGGAAGTCGCCGAGGTGACGGATGAGGGTGGCGAGGACGGAGCCGCGCTCCCGGCGGAAGACGGCTTCGGCGGCGGTGGCGGGGTCGCTCTCGGTATCGGGGTACGGCCCCGGGGCGGCCGGGCCCCCGCCCGGCCGCCCACCGCCGGTGTCCGTCACTTGCCCCAGGCGGGCCGGACCTCGACCGGGCCGTACGCGGCGTTCGGGATCTTCGCGGCCCACGACAGCGCCTCGTCCAGGTCGGCGGCCTCGATCAGGAAGAAGCCGGCGAGGTACTCCTTGGTGTCGGCGAAGGGACCGTCGGTGAGCTGCGGCTCGCCGTCCTTCACCCGCACCGTGGTGGCCGCGTCGGTGCCCGCGAGGCCCGAGTTGGCCAGCAGCACGCCGGACTCGGTGATCTCCTTGTGGAAGGCCTGCCAGGCCGCGCCCACCTCGGCGGGGCTCGGCTCGGCGCCGGGGGTCAGATAGGTGAGCAGGGTGTACTGGGCCATGGTCGTTCTCCGTGCGTCGTACGGGCCGCGCCTTTCGCGGCCTCATCCTTGACGACGCCCCTGGGGCTACGGATTCGACACCTCGACGGGTCACCCCTCAGTGGGATGGGTCACGTGCCGTACGGCCGTGCCGGTCTCCGCCGGGCGGCGCGGGGCCACCGGTTAGTCTCGAAAGGGTGAGGCTCCATGTGGTCAGCGGCAAGGGCGGGACCGGAAAGACCACGGTCGCCGCGGCCCTCGCGCTCGCCCTCGCTCAGGAGGGGCGGCGCACGCTCCTCGTCGAGGTCGAGGGACGCCAGGGCATCGCGCAGCTCTTCGAGACGGAGGCGCTGCCGTACGAGGAACGGCGCATCGCCGTCGCGCCGGGCGGGGGCGAGGTGTACGCCCTGGCCATCGACGCCGAACAGGCGCTCCTCGACTACCTGCAGATGTTCTACAAGCTCGGCGGCGCGGGCCGCGCCCTGCGCAAGCTCGGCGCCATCGACTTCGCCACCACCATCGCGCCCGGCCTGCGCGACGTCCTGCTCACCGGCAAGGCGTGCGAGGCCGTGCGCCGGCGCCGCAAGAGCGGCGGCTTCGTGTACGACGCGGTGGTGATGGACGCCCCGCCCACCGGCCGTATCACCCGCTTCCTCGCCGTCAACGACGAGGTGGCGGGCCTGGCGCGGGTCGGCCCGATACACAACCAGGCGCAGTCCGTGATGCGGGTCATCAAGTCGCGGGAGACCGCGGTGCATCTGGTGACCCTGCTGGAGGAGATGCCGGTCCAGGAGACCGTCGACGGGGTCGCGGAGCTGCGCGCCGCGGGGCTGCCCGTGGGGTCCGTCGTCGTCAACATGGTCCGCCCGGCCCTGATCGGCGAGGACGCGCTCGCGGAGGCCGCCGCCGACCGCGGGGGCGTCGCCCAGGCGCTGGCCCGCGCGGGCCTCGGCGGCGCGAGCCGCGGCGCGAAGGCCGAACGCCTCGTCGCCCCGCTGCTGGAGCAGGCCCGCGACCATGCCGCGCGGCTGGAGCTGGAGCGGGCCGAGCGCGCCGAGATCAGCGCGCTGGGCCTGCCCGTACGGGAGCTGCCGCTGCTGGCGGAGGGGATCGACCTGGCGGGGCTGTACACGCTGGCGGGGGAGCTGAGGAAGCAGTGGGTGGCGGCGTGACTCTCGATTCGGCCCCGCGTCTGGACATCGACGCCCTCATCGACGACCCCGCCACCCGGATCGTCGTCTGCTGCGGCGCCGGCGGCGTCGGCAAGACCACCACGGCCGCCGCCCTGGGGCTGCGCGCCGCCGAACGCGGCCGCCGCGTCGTCGTCCTGACCATCGACCCGGCCCGCCGCCTGGCCCAGTCCATGGGCATCGCCTCGCTGGACAACACCCCGCGTCCGGTGGAGGGCATCGACGGGGACGGCGACGGCGAGCTGCACGCGATGATGCTCGACATGAAGCGCACCTTCGACGAGATCGTCGAGGCGCACGCCGACCCGGAGCGGGCGAAGGCGATCCTGGCGAACCCCTTCTACCAGTCACTGTCCGCGGGCTTCGCCGGTACGCAGGAGTACATGGCGATGGAGAAGCTGGGCCAGCTGCGGGCGCGGGAGGAGTGGGACCTGATCGTCGTCGACACCCCGCCGAGCCGCTCCGCGCTGGACTTCCTCGACGCCCCGAAGCGCCTCGGGTCCTTCCTGGACGGCAAGTTCATCCGGGTGCTGATGGCCCCGGCGCGGGTGGGCGGCCGCGCGGGCATGCGCTTCCTGAACGCCGGGATGTCGATGTTCACCGGCACGCTCAGCAAGCTGCTGGGCGGTGAGCTGCTGAAGGACGTGCAGACCTTCGTGGCCGCCATGGACTCGATGTTCGGCGGCTTCCGCACCCGGGCGGACGCGACGTACCGGCTGCTGCAGGCCCCCGGTACGGCCTTCCTGGTGGTCGCCGCCCCGGAGCGGGACGCGCTGCGGGAGGCCGCGTACTTCGTGGAGCGGCTGAAGGCCGAGCGGATGCCGCTGGCGGGACTGGTGCTCAACCGGGTGCACACCAGCGGGGCGGACCGGCTCAGCGCCGAGCGGGCGCTGGCGGCGGCGGAAAATCTTGACGAACTCGGCATTGTCGATCGCGACGGAGGGAAGGCGTCCTCTCGGACCGCGCACTCTCCCGACACCGGCTCCCCCACCGGCGCCGCGGTCCCAGCAGAACCGTCCACCACTCCCGAATACCCCGTCGGCGCGAGCGCCGAGCGGCTCACGGCCGCGCTGCTGCGGCTGCACGCCGAGCGTATGCAGGTGCTCGCGCGGGAACGCCGTACCCGCGACCGCTTCGCCGCGCTGCACCCCGAGGTGCCCGTCGCGGAGGTCGGCGCGCTGCCCGGCGACGTACACGATCTGGTGGGGTTGCGCGATATCGCGCACCGGCTCGCGGAGGCGCGTGCGGTGTGAGGGGTGTGTGCCGCGGGCGCACGGTGTGCGTCACGGCGGGGGGATGTGCGTGAGGGCGTGTGGACGCGCGTGACGGTGTGTGGATGCGCGTGAGGCGCGTCGGTGCGCACAGGGCGCTCCCGGTTCGGGCACACGCCGTCCTCGGCCCGGGCTGGTCAGGCCCGGGCCCACGAGGTGCACCGCGGCGCAGCCGTCAGCTGGCAGCGGCGGTGGCGAACTCCTCCTCCGCGGGCAACAGCCCCGCGGAGCGCTCGTACTCGAGCTTCGCTGTCTCGAGGAGCCTGCGCCACGAGGTGACGGTCGGGCGCCGGCGCAGCAGGGCACGCCGCTCGCGCTCCGTCATCCCGCCCCAGACACCGAACTCCACCCGGTTGTCGAGAGCGTCGGCGAGGCACTCCGTACGCACCGGACAGCCGGTGCATACTGCCTTCGCCCTGTTCTGTGCCGCGCCCTGGACGAACAGTTCGTCCGGATCACTGGTACGGCACGCTGCCTGTGCACTCCAGTCGGTAACCCAGCTCATGCTGGCGCCGTCCTCTCCCGAATTGAGGCTCCCCCACGGCGGCATCGGCATATTCACCGTTGCCAGTTGAGGACGTTACGGAAGGAAAGGCAGCGCGCAACACCCCCTGCGGGCCCAATCTTGAATGGCCCGAACGGACTATGCGTACGCGGCAGATCACCCAGGGGAGTGAGCGGGTGGCATATCGGGTCCATCGGGACAATCCCCCACGCTCCCCCGGTGATTCACCGGGCACGTATGGGGTATTCGCCACCACAACCTGTCAATTCGGTCAGGTCTAATCACCCACAGGAGTGACGTCACGGATGAGACGGTTACGCACTCCTGTGAAAGCCAGGAGCAGAGTAAGCGAACAGACAGGCGGCTGTCCGGGGAATCAGAAGTTAGGGTGGGGCGCATGGCATACAAGCGTCCCGGCGGCGGCCTCACCACTGCCCAGCAGGCTGTGAAGTTTCTGGGAGTCAGCGTGCTCGCGGGCACGCTGCTGGCAGGGATCACGCTGCCGGCCGTCGGCGCGCTCGGCCTCGCGGCCAAGGGCACGGTGGAGGGCTTCGACGAACTGCCGGCCAGTATCCAGCAACCGCCGCTGAGCCAGCGGTCCGTCATCCTCGACAAGGACGGCGGACTGATCGCGGCGGTGTACGACCGCGACCGCACGGTCGTCCCGATCGACAAGGTCGCCCCGGCGATGCAGCAGGCGATCGTCGCGATCGAGGACGAGCGCTACTACAAGCACGGCGCCGTCGACCTCAAGGGCATCCTGCGCGCCCTCAACGCCAACCGGCAGGCCGGTTCGGTCAAAGAGGGCGCGTCCACGCTGACGCAGCAGTACGTCAAGAACATCGCGATGGAGGAGGCCGGCGAGGACCCGGCCAAGCTCGCCGAGGCCACGAAGCAGACGCTGGGCCGCAAGATCAAGGAGCTCAAGCTCGCGATCCAGGTCGAGCAGGAGCTCACCAAGAAGCAGATCCTCGAGGGCTACCTCAACATCGCCTTCTTCGGGAACCAGGCGTACGGCATCGAGGCCGCCGCCCGGCGCTACTACAGCAAGCCGGCCTCCAAGCTCACGATCACCGAGTCCGCGATGCTCGCGGGCATCGTCCAGTCCCCGTCCGAGTTCAACCCCCTCGCCGACGACGAGCAGGCCCTCGCCCGCCGCAACCGGGTGCTGGACCGGATGGCGAAGAACCACTACATCACCGCGGCCCAGGCGACGACGGCGAAGAAGAAGGGCCTCGGCCTGAAGTTCAGCGCCCCGCGCAACGGCTGCATCACCGCGGTGAAGGGCGCCGGTTTCTTCTGCGACTACGTGCGCGAGACGTTCCTGCAGAACCCGATGTACGGCAAGACCCCCGAGGCCCGGCAGAAGCGCTGGGCGCAGGGCGGACTGACGATCCGCACCACCCTGGACCCGAACGCGCAGGACGCGATCAACCGCTCGATAAAGGAGCACGTCTACCAGTCCGACAAGGTCGCCACCGCGGTCACCATGGTCGAGCCCGGCACGGGCAAGATCATCGGGATGGGGCAGTCGCGGCCGTACGGACTGAGCAAGAAGAACCACGAGACGACGATCAACTACTCGGTCGACTACAAGATGGGCGGCTCGAACTACGGCTTCCAGACGGGTTCGACGTTCAAGCCCATCACCGCCGCGGCGTCGATCGAGGAGGGCATGCCGCTCAACAAGGTCTACCCTTCGCCGAACAAGATGACCTGGAAGGACGGCATCTCGACCTGCGGCAAGGACTGGAACAACGAGTCCAACGAGACCACGCAGAACGAGACGGTCACGGAGGTCGGTCCGTACAGCCTCGAAGAGGCCACCAAGAAGTCGATCAACACCTACTTCGCCGGGATGATCTCGGAGTACGGCATCTGCCCGGTCGCCGAGATGGCCGAGCGGATGGGCGTACGCCGGGGTGACGGCAAGAAGCTCTCCCAGGTGCCGACCATGACCCTGGGCGTGAACGACATCTCGCCGCTGACCATGGCCAACGCGTACGCCACCTTCGCCAACCGCGGGGTGTACTGCACGCCGGTCGCGATCGACTCGATCACGGACGCGAACGGCAAGAAGCTCGGGGTGCCGAAGACGCAGTGCCGGCGGGCGATGGAGGAGAAGACCGCCGACACGATCAACACCCTGCTGAAGGGCGTGACCACGGACGGTACGGGCGCGCTGGCCGGCCTGACGGACGGGCGGGACAACGCGGGCAAGACCGGTACCACCGATGAGCGCAAGAACGCCTGGTTCGTGGGCTACACCCCGAACCTGTCGGCGGCGGTGTGGGTCGGCAGCCCGGGTACCAAGAAGATCCCGATGGTCAACATCAGCATCGGCGGCAGGTACTACCCGAAGGTCTTCGGTGGTGGCGTCCCCGGCCCGATCTGGCGGGACGCCATGGCGGGCGCGCTGGAAGGCAAGCCCTCGCCCGACTTCACGCTGGTCCCGCTGCCGAAGCCCAAGGTCGACAAGGACAAGGACAAGGACCGCCCCGGCAACGGCAACCCCGGCGGCCTGACCATCGGCGGCATCGGCGGCACGGACGGCAGCACGAGCGTGGGCACGCTGGACGGCGGGACGACGGACGGCGGCCTGACGGGCGGCACGCTGGACGGGGGGACCCTGGACGGCGGGACCCTGGACGGCGGGACGACGACCGATGGCGGGAACGGCAAGGGGGGGACCACCGGGTTCCCGTAGCCGGGTCGGCTCGGTGAGTGAACGGCGAAGGGGCGGCTCCCGGTGTGGGAGCCGCCCCTTCGGCGCGGGTGAGGTGTGCGGGGGTGGTGGCCCGGTGCGGGTGGATCGACCCGTGTTCCGGAGGACGACTCCGCCGGTGCGGGTGGATCGACCCGTTCCCGGCGGACGACTCCGGCCAGGCGCCCCCGCCCGGGGTCAGCCCGCCAGGGCCTTCTTCACGGCGGCGGCGACGCGGCCGCCCTCCGCCCGCCCGGCGACCTTCGGGTTCACGATCTTCATGACGGCGCCCATGGCCCGCGGCCCCTCGGCGCCGGCGGCCTTGGCCTCGCCGACGGCCTCGGCGACGATCACGGCGAGCTCCTCGTCGGCGAGCTGCTTGGGCAGGTACTCGTCCAGCACCGCACCCTCGGCCAGCTCCCGCTCGGCGGACTCCGCCCGCCCGCCCTGGGCGAAGGCCTCGGCGGCCTCCCGCCGCTTCTTGGCCTCGCGCGCGATCACCTTCTGCACCTCGTCGTCGGAGAGCTCGCGGGCCTCCTTGCCGGCGACCTCCTCCTTGGTGATCGCGGCGAGGGTCATCCGGAGCGTGGCGGAGCGCAGCTGGTCGCGCTCCTTCATGGCGGCGTGGAGGTCGCCCTGCAGCTTGGCCTTCAGCGTGGTCATGGCTCGAGTCTCCCATGCGGGGGCTGACGGGGCTGCGGGATATTCGCCGCCCCGGACCCCGCGCCCGCGCCGTCACCCTGTCGCGTACCGCTGGGGGGCTTGCCGGCCCCCCAGACCCCCCGTCTGCCACGATGGAGGAATGCGCGCGCGATACGGAGTCCCCCTGGCCCTCACCGCACTCGGCACGGCATGCGTCGGGTATGCCGCCGGGATCGAGGTCCGCTCGTTCCGGCTGCGCAGGGTGACGGTGCCGGTACTCCCGCCGGGCATGCGGCCGCTGCGCCTCCTCCAGGTCTCGGACATCCACATGGTGAGCGGCCAGGACAAGAAGCGGCGCTGGCTGCAGTCCCTGGCCGGCCTGCGCCCGGACCTGGTGGTGAACACGGGCGACAACCTCTCCGACCCCACGGCCGTCCCGGAGCTGCTGGACGCGCTGGGCCCGCTGATGGAGTTCCCCGGCACGTACGTGATGGGGTCGAACGACTACTACGCCCCGAAGTTCCGCAACCCGGGCCGCTACCTCCTGGAGAAGGCCCGCGGCGTCCACGGCCTGAACGGCAAGGACGACCCGGCGATCGGCGTGGAGCGCAACCCGTGGGAGGGCATGCGCGACGAGTTCGACGCGGCCGGCTGGACGGGTCTGTCCAACACGCGGGGCACGGTGAAGCTGGAGACGGGCGAGGAGCTGGGCCTGACCGGTCTGGACGACCCGCACATCAGGCGCGACCGCTACACCGAGGTGGCCGGCGGCCCGGACCGCTCGGCGGACTTCACCCTGGCCTTGGTCCACGCCCCGTACCTGCGCGCCCTCGACGCCTTCACGGCGGACGGCTACGACCTGATCCTGGCGGGCCACACCCACGGCGGCCAGCTCCGCATCCCGCTGTACGGCGCGCTGGTCACGAACTGCGACCTGGACACGGCGCGGGTCTCGGGCCTGTCGACGCACACGGCCGGCGGCCACACCGCCCACCTCCACGTCTCCGCGGGCTGCGGCACGAACCGCTACACCCCGGTCCGCTTCGCCTGCCCCCCGGAGGCGACGCTGCTCACACTCACCCCACGCCCCTGAAACGAATTTCGTCCTGACGCGGCGGTGGGCTACAGTAGTCCTCGTTGCTTCGGGGTGTAGCGCAGCTTGGCAGCGCGCTTCGTTCGGGACGAAGAGGTCGTGGGTTCAAATCCCGCCACCCCGACTGAAGAAACAGATCAAGGGCCCTGTCTCGCGAGAGACGGGGCCCTTGGTCGTTGCGGGGTGACGGGCTGAGTGGCCATGGTTCTGGATCGTCTGGCTGCGCACGAAGGTCACCGCGGGCGCCGGCTCCTGTGCCGCCGCCAGGCCATGACGACCGAGTGCGCCGAGAGGACAGCAGGATGAGCCAGCCGAGTACGACGCCGGTCGCCTTCGGCAGTCACGGCCAGCGCGCTGTCCTGGTCCTCATCGGTGCGGTCTTCGTCCTCCTCGGTGGTGGCGTCCTCGCGTCCGACCATTCCGTCCCGGGTATCGCGATCGGCGCATTCGTCGTCGGCGTCGGGGCCGTCGCCGTCGGCCGCGGGCCGATCGTCGGCGTTCGCGTGGACACGCGGGGGGTAACCCATCGGACGCTCACGCGCACGACCGTCATTGCCTGGTGCTGTATCCGCGACATCGCCGCAGGGTCGGGTGGTGGCAGCTCGCCACTGCCTACTGGCGCTCCGGTGCTAACCCTGGACGACGGCCGCACCCGTGTCCTGATCGGGATGGCCTCCTCTACCGCCACCCGGCGAGGGCAGTCAGCAGTCGAGCAGCACCGCCAGACACTGCTCACTCAGCACGCGCTGCACCGGGCGGCCTGCGCCACCTGCTGAACCCGACCGTCACCAGCTAGTGATCGTCATCGGCCTCGGCGGACTCGTTACGGTTGCTGCGGCCTTCGCCAACCAGCGCGGCGTACTGGGCCCCGACTACGGGCAGATCCAGCAGTAGAGGTGCCGTTGCCCGGCTAGAGCCCGTGACGCCAACGCTGCGAGGTCCGCGAGGAAGCCGGCGAGTGCGTCCGGCTCAGGAGCCTTGTAGAACGCGCCCGGCGACCGCGCCCATCCTGCGGCCACGTCGGGCAGCAACGACGCATCGACCCGGGCCAGTTCGTCACGGAAGACATCGGTCAACGACACCGCGGCCACCTCACCGTCCCCGACCATGGCAACCAGAGCGCACCGACGAGGGTCGGCCACTATCTCCTCGCGTTCCCGTCCCATGATCAGGGCTTCTGCCGTGGCGAGTTCGACCATCGGATCGATGCCCTTGACCACGACCTGGTCATAGCCTGCGCCGCTGGGCGCCCCATCTTCACGAACGATCGCCCGTGCCGCGTCCTGATCATCGTCGGCTGCGTAATAGCAGTACAAGACTCCCATCCGCGAATCCTCGCACCGGCGGCTCGCGGCAGTCGCGCGCTTCCGGCACGGGGCAGTGAGATGAGCAGAGGCCACGTGGCCGGGTTCGGCCGGCACCCCGCCCAGGTTCCGCCCAAAGTCTCTCCACGCCGGCCGCGCAGTTCGGTGTCCGCCCGTGATGTGCGGCACTGGCGCGTGCCGCACATCACGGGGAACGCCAGATGGCCGAGTGGCGTCGCGCGGCGCAACTGGCCACCATGGCTCGGTGATCGATCAGTGGCCCGCTGCCTCGCGGGTTATCTGGTGGAACTCTGCCGCCATTGCTTCCGCCAGGGCCTGGGCCGCTGAGAGGGGGCGGACCATGACCAGGAAGTCGTCGATCTTGCCTTCGGTGTTGAAGTGGAGGAAGTCGCAGCCCTGGATCTGCTTGCCGGCCACCGTCGCCGTGAAGACGAAGGCGTGGTCGCGGGTTTCGGGGTTGGTGATTTCGCGGATGTACGTGAAGTCCTCGAAGACTCGGAGGACTCCTCGCAGGATCGCGGCCGTGAGTGCCTTTCCCTCGTACGGCTTGAAGGCGACCGGGCTGGTGAAGACGACGTCGTCGGCCAGCAGGGCCTCGACTGCCTCGTGGTCCCTCGCTTCTACTGCCTTGCGGAACGCGTGCATGGGGTCTCCTGGTCGTCGCCGGTCCTAGCCCGTTCGTGTCTTCGGCCGTCTCGTCGTTCGTCGAGTATCCCCAGCCCTCCCCCGCTGTCACAGCCTCTGGCAGCCGTGAGACTGGTTCGGGCTCGGACGCGCCGGGTCGCTTGTCCCGGCCCCGCGGCGTGGCGCTCGTACGATGAAGGCGTGACAGCCCGGTCCCAGAGCCGCATCGCGCGAGCGCCCCTAGGGCGGATGTGGGTGCTGCTGGTGCTCGGGCTGCTGGTCGGGCTGATCGGCATGCACGCCCTTGCTCCCGACGCGGTCGCCTCGGCCGGTACCGGCCACGGCCACACCGCGCACACGACCCGCCCCGACCATGCCGGTGGCGGTGAGCGCCTCTGCCACGGCAGCACCGGCGGCGGCCACACCGCGCACGCCGACGCGGCCTGCGCGTCCGGTGCCGTCGGTGCGGGGCCCGTGCTGCCCGCCCCGGCTAACGTTCCCGTCGGGGTGCTCCCGCCGGGCGACAGCGCCCGCTCGGACATCGCGAGCGTGCCCGACGGCGAGCGCGCGCCGCCCTCCCTCGCCGAGCTCCAGCTTCTGCGGATCTAGGACGGGACCGCGCCGTACCCCGCGCCACACAGCCGTACGGCACTCCGTCCTGTCCCGCGCCCGACGGCGCAGCGTCCTTCACAGATCGCAGGAGTACGACCATGACCAGCACCCGTTCCCGAATCCGCCGTGCCGCGCTCGGCGTCACGGCCGCGGCCGCCGCCCTCGTCCTCGCCGCGTGCGGCAGCGACGACGGCTCCGGCACCAGCACCGGCGACAGCTCCCCCTCGCAGACCGCGGAGGCCGAAGCCGGCGCCCACAACGACCAGGACGTGTCCTTCGCGCAGGACATGATCCCGCACCACCAGCAGGCCATCCAGATGTCCCGGATGGCCGCCACCCAGGCGTCGTCCGCCGAGGTCAAGGACCTCGCCGCGCGCATCGAGAAGGCCCAGGACCCGGAGATCGAGACGATGACCGGGTGGCTGAAGGCGTGGGGTGAGGACGTGCCCTCCGGCATGCCGGGGATGGACCACGGCGGGCACTCCGGAGACTCCTCCGACATGCCCGGGATGATGGACTCCGAGGACATGGACAAGCTGATGGACGCGTCCGGTGCGGCCTTCGACACCATCTTCCTGACCATGATGATCGAGCACCATGAGGGTGCCGTCGAGATGTCCACGACGGAGAAGGGGGAGGGGGAGTACGGGCCGGCCAAGCAGCTCGCCGACGACATCATCGCCTCGCAGACCGCGGAGATCGCGGAGATGAAGCAGATGCTCGGCCAGAGCGAGGGCGAGAACTGACGGCAACAGCAGGAGCCCCGGGGGCCGCGCCGCGCCCCTCCAGCGGCCGGCCCCGGGGCCCGTCACGCCATCGCCCGCCCGCCCCGCAGCAGGCTCGCGCCCACCATCACCCCCAGCGCCACCGCCACCACCGTCAGCAGCGCGTTGACGGACGTCAGCAGGCCGTGCGAGCTGTCGCCCGCGATGAGTTCGCCGACGCCCGTCAGGGTCAGCGAGCCGGGCACCAGCATCCAGAACGCCGGGAGGAACGTGACCTGTGCCGGCGGCGCCCCGCGCCGGCTCTCGACGATCCGGGCGATCAGCGGCAGCGTCGCGCCGCCCAGGAACGCGCCCAGGACGGCGTCCGAGAAGGACTGCCCCAGCAGTTGCACCGCCTCCGCCACCGCCAGCACGAGCAGCAGCCAGGGGAGGGTGCGCAGCGGCGCCGACGAGTTCAGCGCGTGCCCGACGCCCAGCAGCAGCACCCCCGCCCAGGGCGCCCACGAGCCGATCGCGTCGGCATCGGCACCCTCCACGACGGGGTGCAGCCGCATCAGCGACGTACCCACCGTGATCCCGAACACCAGCAGGACCAGGGTGCTCAGCCCGTACGCGAGCCGGCTCGTGCCCGACACCATCGAGCCCGCCGACAGCTCCATCATCCCCATCGTGAGCGCCGCGCCCGGCAGGAACGCCAGCAGCGGCGGAATCACCAGCTTGGTCGGGTTCTCGCCGAGCAGGGGGCCGCTGTAGCGGTACGCGAGCACCGTGACCAGCACCGCCGCGATGACCGGCAGGGCGAGCGAGAACATCCGCAGCGGTCCGCCGACCAGCTCCCGCAGCGCACCCACCGCCACGCCGAGCACGGCGTAACCGAGCACCGCCGTCTGGCTCGGATACGTGATCAGGCCCAGGCCGATCGTCAGCAGCGTGTAGCCGAGCACCCGCAGGACGACCGGGAAGCGGGGCGGCAGGGACTTCAGGCGGCGGAGGCGTTCGGTGCCCTCCTCGGGCGGCATCGGGTGGTCGTAGAGCTCCTCCAGGAACCGGTACAGCTCGCCGACCTGGTCCAGGCCCAGCGGCTCACCGCGTACGGGCGCGAAGTCCACGACAGCCCCGGGCCCGTCGCCGACCCGGACGAAGACGCCGGTGGGCAGGACGAGGGCGTGCACCTGGTGCATGCCGTAGCGCTCGCCCAGCTCGACGATGACCTGCTGTACCCGGTCGGTGGTCTCACCGGCGAGGCACAGGGCGGTGCCGCACTCGCGGAGGAAGCGGACCAGTTCGATGGGGGGAGGGGGCGGCTCGTCCGGTTCGGGGATGGGCTGCGGGCGCCAGAAGGAGCCCAGGCGGACGACGGCCCCTCCGGCGCGGTCGGCGGCACGGCGGAGTGAGCGGACGGCGGTCGCGGTGGCGGTGGGGTGGCGGTGCGCGGAAGGCCGGTCTTCCGGCGGGGGCTTCGCCGAGGGCTGCGGCGAGGGCTTCGCTGACGGCTGCGGCAGGGGCTTCGCTGACGGCTCCGGCAGGGGCTTCGGCCCGCCGTCGTCAGCCGCCCGCCGCCCCCGTAGCCGTCTGAACAGCCGTTGCCCGACGAGGAGCAGCACGGGCAGCCACGCCCCGCCCGGCCGCCCGCCGGGTCCCCGGCCCGGCTGCCGGTCCGCGCTGTGTCTGCTGGGCCGTGGCACGTGGTGCGCTCCGCGATCCTCGGTCGGGTGGGCCCGCACCGGCGACGCCGGACGGTCCTGCCCGATCTGCCCCTCATCACACCATCGCCCCCGGCGGCCCGCACATCCGAGCGGGTCGGCGACGGGCGGGTCGCGGACGACCGCGGCGCCGCGGGACGGCTAGATTCGCGCCCGTGGCCTCGGACCGCCTCTGGTACGCCTCGTACGGCTCCAACATGCACGCCGAGCGGCTCCGCTGCTATCTCGCCGGCGGCCGGCCGACGGGCGCCGCCCGGTCCCAGCCGGGGTGCCGCGATCCGCGGCCGCCGCTGCGGTCCGTCGCCGTGGAGCTGCCCGGAACGCTGTACTTCGCGCAGGAGTCGGAGGTGTGGGGCGGCGGCCGGGCCTTCTACGATCCCGGGGGGCCGGGCGTCGTCTGGGCGCGGGCGCATCTTCTGACCGTCGGGCAGTTCTCCGACATCGCCGCCCAGGAGATGGGCCGGGCGCCGGGGCGCGACCTCGACCTCACGGCCGTCCTCGCCGAGGGCCGCGCCGCCCTGGGGCCCGGGCGCTACGAGACCCTCGTCCGTCCGGGCGACCTGCACGGCTTGCCTCTCCTGACGTTCACGGCCCCCTTCTCGCAGACCGAGGCGGAGCTCAACGCCCCCTCCGCGGCGTACCTGCGTCACCTGGCGGACGGACTCGCGGAGACGGGCGTATGGGAGCCGGACCGGATCGCCGCCTATCTCGCGGGGTGTCCGGGGGCGGCGGGGCGGTGGAGCGCGGAGGCGGTCGCGGGGCTGATGGGCCGGGTCGGCTGAGTCAGCACACTCCAGGCCGCACCAGCGCCACGTCACCCGGCATCAGCACCACGCCACCCGCCATCAGCGCCACGTCACGCCGCACCAGCCCCATGCCACCCGCCATCAGCACCACTTCACGCCGTCCACGTTCCGCACGTACCGCGCCGGCACGAACCCGGGGTGGCCCGCCAGCTTGAACCAGATGCCGTTGCCCCGCACGTCCCGGCCCTCGACCTTGCACTCGATGCCCGCGATCTCGCCGCGCGCGAGCACGTCGATGGCGGGACCGGAGTGCCAGACGCTGCGCTGCACCAGGACGCCGCCCTTCGCCGTGACCACACCACGGGCCGCCCAGGAGGGCCAGGTCAGTCCGCTGCCCGGGGGCTCCCAGCCGCGGCCGGAGTTCTCAGGGAACCAGCCGCCGCCGTTGTTCCCGTCGTCCATGGCCGAGCCGGTGTCCGACCCCTTCCCGGACTCCGTGCCCGCGCCCGCCACGCCGCGGGAGCCGTCCGCGGCGTCCGTGAGGGCCTTCGCCGAGCGCTCGCCCGCACCGGCGGGGGGTTCGTCCTTCCACAGGCCGACGGCCATGAAGCCGATCCCGCTGAACACCACGGCGGCGGCCGCGGTACCCGCCAGCACCTTCGGCGTACGCAGACCGCGCAGCAGCGCGCCGGGCAGGCGGAGAAGAGCCCCGGGCAGGCCGAGGACGGCCCGGAACAGGCCCCGGAAGAGGCGCGCCGTCAGCCCGAGCGTGCCCCGGATCAGAGCGCCGGGCATGAGCCGCTCCGGCCACTCGAATGTCAGCAGGTTCCTCAGTTTGCCCAGCACCGCAGCACCCCTCGCCGTCTCGTCGTAGGGATCCCTGTCTGCCGCACCCGGCTGCCTCCGGCCCGGCGACACGACGCTGGGGGCCACCTGTTTCGCCCATTCGGCAGGTCGTCATACCGCGTCTGGGCCAGTGGAGGGACGAACGGGAGGATCGGGCGCTGTCGGTGGGTCGGCCTACGATGGCGGTCCGGATCGACGGGTGGGGGAGGGCGCCATGGCTCACACGGTTGCCGTGCTGGCCTTCGACGGGATGGCTCCCTTCGAGCTGGGGGTCGTCGTCGAGGTGTTCGGGCTGTCGCGGCCCGAACTGGCGGACGTGGACTGGTACGACCTGCGGGTGTGCGCCGAGGAGCCCGGGCGGGAGCTGCGGGCGGTCGGCGGCTTCTCGCTGAAGGCGGAGCACGGGCTGGACGTGCTGGCGGCGGCGGACACGGTGATCGTCCCGGGCTGCGCGGCGGATCCGTCGGCGGCGCTGGTCGGGGCGCTGCGGCGGGCGCACGCGCGGGGTGCGCGGCTGGTGTCGATCTGCTCGGGGGCGTTCGCGCTGGCGGCGACGGGGCTGCTCGACGGGCGGCGGGCGACGACGCACTGGCGGTACGCGGAACGGCTGGCCGAGCGGTATCCGCAGGTCGAGGTGGACCCGGACGTGCTGTACGTCGACAACGGGGACGTGCTGACCAGCGCGGGGAGCGCGGCCGGGATCGATCTGTGCCTGTATCTGGTGCGGTCCGACCACGGCGCCGCCGTCGCCAACACCGTGGCCCGGCGTTTCGTCGTACCACCGCACCGGGACGGCGGACAGGCGCAGTTCATCGAGGCGGCCGTCGCGCCGGTCGGGCCGGAGGAGGACGGCGTGGCGCGGAGCATGACCTGGGCGCTGGAGCGGCTGCGCGAGCCGCTGACCGTTCCGGGGCTGGCCCGGGTGGCGGGCATGTCGGAGCGGTCGTATCTGCGGCACTTCACCCGGCGCAACGGGGTCTCCCCGATGCGGTGGGTCATATCCCAGCGGGTGGCGGCGAGCCTGCCGCTGCTGGAGTCCGGCGAGGGGTCGGTGGACGAGATCGCGGCGGCGGTCGGCTTCGAGAGCACGGCGACGTACCGGCATCACTTCGGGCGCGTGATGCGGACGACGCCGACGGGGTACCGGAGGGCGTTCGCGCGGCCGGACGGGGTGCCGGCCTAGCGACGCGCCGGCCTTGCCGGAAAGCGCGCCGCCTGGCGGGATATTGAGGTACGCGGTCGTTTACGCCACTCGTGGCCGCGGACGCGGGGCAGCAGGATTGATCACGCCAGCCCGCCCCGTACGAGAACAGGGAGCCTCCCGATGACCACCGCCCTCGCCGCCAGCGCCGTGCTGAGCGTTCCCGCCGCCCCGTCCGCCGACGCCGTCGCCCACTACGCCGGCCGGCTCGCCTTCGAGGCGGACGTCTCCGACGTGCACGCGGACCTGACCGCCGGCGTCGCCGGTGTGGTGGTCGTCGACTCGCGCGCCCAGGTGGCGTGGGACCAGGGGCACATCCCCGGTGCCGTGCACATCCCCACGGCCCGGATCGCCGAGCTGGCACCGGAGTTGGTCCCCGCGGGGGCGACCGTGGTGACGTACTGCTGGGGCCCCGGCTGCAACGGGGCCACCCGGGCCGCACTGGCCTTCGCCCGGCTCGGCCACCCGGTCAAGGAGATGATCGGCGGCTTCGAGTACTGGGTCCGCGAGGGGTTCGCGTTCGACACCGCGCACGGGGCGGACCGGCGTCCGGTGGACGACCTGACCGCCCCGCGGACGGGTATCTCCTGTGCCTGCTGAGGGCGTTGGGGCGCGCCCCGGTCGCTAGTGGACGTGCGGGCCGCCGGTGAGTTGCGGCCTGCCGCGCGGTACGACGAGCAGGGACACCGCCGCCGCCACCGCGGCGGCCACCGCGCCCACCGCGAACGCGTCCGCGAACGGCTCCGGCACGCCGCCCCCGATGCCCGCGGCGGCGACGGTCGACATCACGGCGACGCCGATCGAACCACCCACCTCGTGGAAGGTGTTGACCACGCCGGAGGCGATGCCCGCCTCCTCGTGCCGTACCGAGGCGAGCGCGGTCGCCGTCGCCGTGACGAACACCGCGCCGACCCCCAGCGCGGCGACGGACAGCGCCGGCATCAGCACGGCGTACACCGGCGATTGCCCGTCCAGCCACGCGAGCGGCAGCAGGGCGGCCGCCGCCACGCCCATCCCGCCGGCCGCGGTGGGCCGGCTGCCCAGCGTGCCGACCAGCCGCGAGCCAAGGTGCGCCCCGACCGCCGCGCCCACCGCCACCGGGAGGAACACCAGGCCGGTGCGGAGCGCGCTGAACTCCCGTACGCCCTGCAGGTACACGGAGCCGAGGAAGAAGAAGGCGATGAGCAGGGCGGTGGCGACGAGCATCAGGAACGCGCCCGCCGCCACCGGCCGCCGCAGCAGCATCCGTACGTCCATCAGCGGTTCCCTGCTTGCGCGTTCGACGAGGGTGAACGCGGCGTACAGCACGACGGCGGTCAGCAGCGACAGCAGCGTGCCCGCTGAGGCCCAGCCGTCGTCGCCGGCCTCGACCAGGCCGTAGATCAGGGCGGCGGTGGCGGCGGTGACCAGCAGCGCGCCGGGCAGGTCGAGGCGGGCGGGCCGCCGGGGGCGGGGCGGGAGCAGGGCGGGGAGGGCGGACAGGGCGAGCAGGCCGACGGGGAGGTTGATGTAGAACACCCAGCGCCAGCCCGGCCCGTCGGTCAGCGCGCCGCCGAGCAGTACGCCGATCGCGGAGCCGGAGCCGCCGATCGCGGCCCAGAAGCCGAGGGCCTTGTTCCGTTCGGGGCCGTGGAAGCTCGTCGTGACCAGGGAGAGCGCCGCCGGCGACAGCAGCGCGGCGCCCACGCCCTGGGCGGCGCGCCCGGCGATGAGCGTCTCCGCCCCCTGGGCGAGCCCGGTGAGCAGGGAGGCGCCGGTGAACAGCGCGAGCCCGACGAGGGCGGTGCGCGGCGCGCCGAAGACGTCCGCGAGCCGGCCGCCGAGCAGCATCAGCCCGCCGAAGCAGAGGGTGTACGCCGTGACGGCCCAGGTCAGGGTCGAGCGGCCGAGGCCGAGGTCGGCGGCCATGTCGGGGAGGGCGACGTTCACGACGGTGACGTCGAGGATCAGCATGAACTGGGCGAGGCAGAGCACGGTGAGCATCAGCCAGCGCCGGGGCGGGGCGGCGGGTCGGTGGTGGGTGGCCTCGTGAGCGGTGTGGGTGTGGGTCATGGGCCGGCTCCCTGGACATAGCGGGTCTCGATGGAGGTCGCGCAGTGATTTGAACTGTACGGCACAGTTCAATTGAACTCAACCGTTCAGTTCACTACGCCGCTACACTGACCGCATGCCGACCACGCCCGCCACGCCTGACACGCCCAAGCAGCCCCCCGCCGGCCCGCGCGCGGAGGCGAAACGGGCGGCCATCGTGAAGGCCGCCCGCGAGCTGTTCCTGCGTGAGGGGTTCGCCGTCAGCGTCGACCACATCGCCGCCGCGGCGGGTGTCTCCAAGGTGACGGTCTACAACCACTTCGGCAGCAAGGAAGCCCTCTTCGTCGCGGTCATCAAGGACTCCACCGACGCCCCTCTCGGCGAGACGCTGACCGCCGCCGTCGAGGACCTCGGCGACTCCGACGACCTGCGCGCCGCGCTCATCGCCGCCGGCCGCGCCTGGGTCGCCGCCGTCCACGACAACCCCGACGTCCTCGCCCTCAACCGGCTCGTCGCCGCCGAACTGCCCCGCTTCCCCGAGCTGGGCGCGGGCTGGCGGCACGCGGACCCGGCCGGACACCATCCGGCGGTGGCCGAGGCGCTGACGCGGCTGTGCGACCGGGGGCGGCTGGCGATCCCCGACCTGCGGGTGGCGGTCCTGCAGCTGTACTCGCTGCTGTACTACCCGCACCTGGTCTTCGCGGCCTACGGCACGTCGGTGGACGCGGACCTGACCGAGCGGCTGATCAGCGGCGGGGTGGACATGTTCCTGGGGCGGTACGAACAGGCGTGACCGCCCCCGTCAGAGCTCGAGGATCTCGACCGGCCCGTGGCCGTGGCCCTCGTCGGCGGGCGGCTCCTCGACGAGTTCGCCCGCCGGCCCGGGTTCCGGCTCCTCGGCGGGCGCGGGCCCGTCCTGGCCGCGCCACAGCACCAGGGCGCCCGCCGCGACGGGCAGCAGCGCCAGGGACAGGACCGACGGCCAGTAGGCGAGCACGTAGTCGAACGTGGACGCACCCGGTGGTACGGGCAGCCAGTCGCCGGTCTGCTCGACGTACACCCAGGCGCCGAGAAGTCCCGCGGGCACCAGCACGCCGATGACCACCCCGAGGAACAACCGCAGCCGGGGTTCCGGGCGCCGGTGGCGCAGATACGCCCCCGCCACGAGGGCCGCCAGCGCGGCGATGAACGCGCCCAGTGTCTCGTACCCCGTGCTCTTGCCGAACGCCTCGAGGAACTGGCCGAACGTCGGCGTACCGCCGAAGTCATCCGGGCCCCGCGTGTACGCCTTGTGCTCGGCCCGCCAGTACAGATAGACCCAGGCGAACCTCAGCACCAGCGTCACCGCCACGGCGCCCAGCGCCGCCCCGAGCGCCAGCAGCGGCCGCCCGAACACCCCGAGTCGCGCCAGCGTCACGGATCCCCACCCCTCCCCGTACCGGCCAACTCAATGGAGGCTACCCCCGGCTACGCCGCTTTCGACGCCCGCAGCGAATACATCAGCGGGATCCGCGGACTCCCCGACGGGAAGCGGTACCGGCCGTCGTCCATCCGCTTCAGCGACGCGAACCGCGGGAACAGGGTGGTGTCGTGCTCGTGCAGGAAGTCGATGCGCAGCCCCGCCGCCGCCACGGCGGAGACGACCTCGCCCAGCGGGTGCTGCCACTCCGCGCTGCGGTTGTGCTCCGTCTCGGCGCCGAAGTCGGCGTACGTGCCGGGGGTGTCGTCGATCCAGGCGTCGCGGTTGAAGTAGTCGTGCTCGACGCGCGAACCCGTGACGTCGTCCAGCACGTCCGTCAGCGGGTGGAACTCCGCGACGTACAGGAAGCCGCCGGGCGCCACCAGGGAGGCCGCGGTCTGCGCCCAGCGCTCCAGGTCGGGCAGCCAGCACAGGGCTCCGACGCCGGTGTAGACGATGTCGTACGACGGGTCGGGGACGGCCGTGGCCGCGTCGTACACGTCGGCGGCCACGAACGCCGCGCGGTCCTGGCCGAGGCCCAGGTCGCGGGCCAGGTCGCGGGCGGCGTCGACGGCCGGCTCGGAGAAGTCGAGGCCGACGACCCGGGCGGCGCCGTGCCGGGCCCAGGAGAGGGTGTCCAGACCGATGTGGCACTGCAGGTGGAGCAGCGACTTCCCGGCGACGTCACCCATCTCGGCGAGCTCGAAGGGGCGCAGCGGGTCGTGGCCGGCGCGGAAGGCCGGGAGGTCGTAGAAGTCGCTGCGCAGATGGATGGGCACTCTTTCATCCCACATGGACCGGTTCGTCTGCAGCCAGTCCTCGGGGGTCGATCCATACATGCGGGGGACGTTATCCACAGGCGACGGCGCTCGCCACCCGATTGTCGTGGCGTGCAAGCACAATGAACGGCATGAGCGAGAGCACTGAGTCCACGCCGGACTGGGAGAAGCGCTTCCGGGCGCCGCGCGTCAGCCTGCCCGAGTGGGCCGAGGACGCACCGGACAGGTCGTTGTACGTCTCCAACGTGACGGGCACGTTCGAGCTGTACGCCTGGGACCGGGAGACGGGCGAGCAACGCCAGGTGACCGCCCGGCCGAACGGTACGACGGACGGCACGCTGACGCCGGACGGCCAGTGGATCTGGTGGTTCTCGGACACCGACGGGGACGAGTTCGGCGTGTGGATGCGCCAGCCCTTCGCCGGTGCGGAGATCGGCCAGGACCAGCCGGCCGCGCCGGGCGTCGAACCCGCCTATCCGGCGGGGCTGGCGCTGGGCCGGGACGGCACGGCGGTGATCGGCCGGTCGACGGACGAGGAGGGCACGACGATCCACGTCGTACGGCCCGCGGGCGAGCCGTACGTGGTCTACCGGCACCGGGAGTCGGCGGGGGTCGGCGACCTCTCGTACGACGGCTCGCTGCTGGCCGTGGAGCACACCGAGCACGGGGACGCGATGCACTCGGCGCTGCGGGTGATGCGGCTGGACGGCACGGTCGTGGGCGAACTCGACGACACCGCGGGCGGGACGGAGGAGCTGGGCCTGGAGGTGCTGGGCTTCGCGCCGGTCGCCGGGGACTCGCGGCTGCTCATCGGGCACCAGCGGCGCGGCCGGTGGGAGCCGGCGATCTGGGATCCGGTCGGCGGGGAGCTGACGGAGCTGCGGCTCGACCTGCCCGGGGACGTGTCGGCCGAGTGGTACCCGGACGGCTCGGGGCTGCTCGTCGTGCACATCTACCAGGCGCGCAGCGAGATCTGGCGGTACGAACTGGCGGACGGCGCCCTGACGAGGGTCGAGACGCCGCCCGGCACGGTGTCGGGCGCGTCGGCCCGGCCGGACGGGACGGTGGAGTTCCACTGGTCCTCGGCCGCCGAGCCGCCCGTCGTACGGAACACGCGCGGCGCGGTGGTGCTCGAGGCGCCCGGTGAGCGGCCGCCGGCGTCCGTGGCAGTGGAGGACGTGTGGGTGGACGGGCCCGGGGGCAAGGTGCACGCGCTGGTGCAGAAGCCCGCCGGTGAGGGGCCGTTCCCGACGGTCTTCGACATCCACGGCGGGCCCACCTGGCACGACTGCGACGCCTTCGCCGCCGGACCGGCGGCCTGGGTGGACCACGGTTTCGCGGTGGTGCGGGTCAACTACCGCGGCTCCACCGGGTACGGCCGGGAGTGGACGGACGCCCTCAAGCACCGGGTGGGCCTGATCGAGCTGGAGGACATCGGCGCGGTGCGCGAGTGGGCCGTGTCCTCGGGGCTGGCCGACCCGGAGCGGATCGTGCTGGCGGGCGGCTCGTGGGGCGGCTATCTGACACTGCTGGGCCTCGGGGTGCAGCCGGAGGACTGGACGCTGGGCCTGGCCGCCGTCCCGGTCGCCGACTACGTCACGGCGTACCACGACGAGATGGAGGCGCTGAAGGCGATGGACCGCACGCTCCTGGGCGGCACGCCGGAGGAGGTCCCGGAGCGGTTCGAGGCGTCGTCACCGCTGACGTACGTCGACAAGGTGCGGGCGCCGGTCTACATCTCGGCGGGGGTGAACGACCCGCGCTGCCCGATCCGGCAGATCGACAACTATGTGGACCGGCTCCGGGACCGCAGCCATCCGCACGAGGTGTACCGGTACGACGCCGGGCACGGGTCGCTGGTCGTGGAGGAGCGGATCAAGCAGTTGCGGCTGGAGCTTGATTTCGCGCTGCGTCATCTGGCTCCGGAGTCGGGTCGGGAGGTGTGAGTCCCAGCTCCGCGTCCCGGGCGAGCTCCAGCTCACGCCGGAAGAAGCGGTACCACATGAAGACGACGAAGCCGGCGAAGACGAACCACTCGGCGGTGTAGCCGAGGTTCTGGAACGCCTTCAGATCCAGGCCGGTGCCCTGCGCCGCGGTCGGCGGGACGGGCTTCATGCCCCCGTCGGCCTCGGTCAGGGTGACCCAGCCGTCGTACACCGGATAGTCGACGATGTTGATCAGCGAGGCGGCGCTGATCATGCCCAGCTCGCCCTCGGGCAGCCCGCCGCCGGCGTTGACCCCGGGCGCGCCCTGGGTCTCCGACGCCTGCAGCGCTCCGCTCACGGTGACGGTGCCGGTGGGCGCAGCGGGCAGGTCGGCGGGGTCCGCCTTGCCCGGCAGCCAGCCGCGGACGACGGGCAGCGCCTTGGCGCCGGGGCCGTCGGTGCGCAGCAGGGTCAGGACGTAGTAGCCGCGCTTGCCGTCGAGGGTGCGGTCCGGGACGAGCAGCTGTTTGTCGTAGCGGCCGGTGGCGGTGGCCGTCTGCCCGGAGGTGTTGGTGTCGACGGGCAGCAGCGCGTCGACGGGACGCGCCCGGCCGGTCGTCTCACCGGCGCGCTCCTCCTGCTGCTGGTGGCTGTCGACCCGGTCCTCGAACCGCCCGAGCTGCCAGCTGCCCATGAAGAAGCAGAAGGGGATGGCGAGGAGGGCGAACAGATTGATCGCCCACCATCGAGGGGTACGCAGGAACCGGTACACCCCTCAACGGTACGAGATGCGTCTGCGCCGCTTTTGCACCGGGTGGGCCCGTGCCTCCGTGGGGCGGGGCACGCGCGCGGGGTGGGCGTCCCCGCCGGGGGGGCGTCCCTGCCGGGGGGCGTCCCTGCCGGGGGGCGTCCCTGCCGGGGGGCGTCCCTGCCGGGTGGGCATCCCCTGCCGGGGGGCATCCGTGCCTGGTGGGCATCCGCGCGACGGCGCATCCCTGCGGGGCGGGTGCGGGGCGTAGCCCGTTCCCTTCCGCGGGCGCGGCCGACCCGGGCGACCCCGACCCGCCGGGGGCCGGGGCGGAGCCCCGGGGACGCCCGGCGGGGCCGTCAGCCTTCCAGGGGCGGGGTGTAGTAGACCGTGCCGACGCACGTGGCGGGGACCGTCACCGACGCCGTCTCGCCGCCGGCCTCCGGGGTGTGCGTGATCTGGATGGGCGTCTCCTCGGCCGGCGGGGCCTCCTCGCCCGTGCCGCCGTCGGAGTACATCAGCTGCGTGGACGGGTCGTTGAGCGTGTCACCCGCACCCGTCGCCGTCTCGGATCCCGTGCCGCCCGTGGTCTGCTCCGCGTCCTTCGTCGGCTCGGGGCTCGGCGACGAGCCGCCGTCCGCCGGACACTGCTGCGCCGCCTCGGGCGCGGGCACGAACGCGAAGGCCACCCGGTACGTCTCGCCCGCGGCCAGCGTGATCGTCTCCGGCGCGTCGGACGCCGGCGGCAGCACCGCGGACGCCTCGTCGCCGTCGGTGTGCACCGCGACGTCGATGTTGCCGGACCCCGTCGCGGCCGTCTGCACGGAGCCGACACCCTCCACCGTGCAGGGCTTGTCCGACCGGTTGCCCATCACGATCTCGCCGGTGACGATGCCCGCGCTGTTGGGCTCGCCGCTCTGGGCGTACTCCTCCTGGATGTCGCCCGAGGCGCAGGCCGGCGCCTCGGCCTGGGTCACGTTCCCCGTGTCGCCGCCCGTGGCGGAGCTACCGTCGTCGTCCGGGCCGGCGGTCGCCTCGCCCTTCTCGCCCTTCTCGCCCGACGAGGGGCCCTCGGTGCCCTCCTGGCCGTCGTCGACCCCCGTCGTACTCCCCGAACTCGGGGTGGCGTGGTTGCTCGACGCCGTCACGGGCTTGTCCCCGCCGTCGATGATGGCGCCGCTGCGCACCAGCGCGGGCACGGACGCCACCGCCAGCACCGCCAGCGCGGCCGCGCCCACCACCAACTGCCGCTTGCGCGCCCGCCGGGCGGGCACGGCGTACCGCAGATGATCGAGCGCCCCGGGGTTCGGCGCGAGGTCGTCCACCGCCCCGCGCAGCAGTCCGCGCAGCGCGTCCTCGTCCAGCCCCGGTGTGTCCAGGCCGGAGGTGTTCCCGACGCCCCGCTGAGCGGGGATGTCCGCCGGGCTCTTGCGTTCGGTCATGATGCAGGGGCTCCCATCGCGACTCGCAGCGCCGCTATCCCCCGTGATCCGTACGCCTTCACCGAACCGAGGGAGATACCGAGAGTCTCGGCCACCTGCGCCTCGGTCATGTCCGCGAAATACCGCAGCACCAGAACCTCACGCTGCCGGCGCTGCAGACCGCGCATCGCCTTGATCAATTGGTCCCGCTCCAGCTGCTCGTACGCCCCTTCCTCGGCGCTGGCCATGTCGGGCATCGGCTTGGAGAGCAGCTTCAGCCCGATGATGCGACGGCGCAGTGCCGAGCGGGACAGGTTGACGACGGTCTGCCGCAGATAGGCGAGGGTCTTCTCAGGTTCCCTTACCCGCTTGCGGGCGGAGTGTACGCGGATGAACGCCTCCTGTACGACGTCCTCGCACGAGGCGGTGTCGTCCAGGAGCAGGGCGGCCAGGCCGAGCAGCGACCGGTAGTGCAGCCGGTACGTCTCGGTGAGGTGGTCGACCGTCGTGCCTTCCGCGAGGGTCTCAGCACCCACGGCGGCTGCCTCCGGCGAGGCTGCCGAGGGGGTCGCCGGGGTAGCCGCCGGTCCGGACGGCCAGGGGGCTATCACCGGCATCCCCTCGCGCAGCCGGGGGCGTCGCTGAGGGCGCAGCGACGGGCCGGCCGGGAGAGTCGCGATCGTGAGTGCTTCTGCCACGCCAGTTGGACACGCTTCCCCCCGTCAGGGTTGTACGCGTCAGGCAATCTTCTGCGCGATGCACCCCATGCACCCCATGCCCTCATGCGACCCAACTCTTCCCTGATGCCCGCTTCCAGAACGCGATCGCCTTTGCTGGGCACAGACATAGACGCCCCGGTCGCCGGTTGCGGTTGCAGTCGACGGCCGGGACTGAATAGTCGATCGAAAGTGGTCCCCCGGACAAGTTGTCTAGGCCAACGGTTCCGTCACATCCGGAATCGACATGGGGACAAACCGGCACACGCGTCCGGTGGGCCGGACACGACCGACGGGCCGAACGTCGCGTTCGGCCCGTCGTACGTTCCCGGAACGGTCAGCGGCCGGTGCCGCCGTAGACCACGGCCTCGTCGGTCTCGCTGTCCAGGCCGAAGGCGGTGTGCACCGCGCGCACCGCTTCCTTGACCTCGTCCTCGCGGGTGACCACCGAGATCCGGATCTCGGAGGTGGAGATCAGCTCGATGTTGACGCCGGCGTTGGACAGCGCCTCGAAGAAGGCCGCCGTGACGCCGGGGTTGGTCCGCATGCCCGCGCCGACGAGCGAGATCTTCGCGATCTGGTCGTCGTAGCGCAGCGACTCGAAGCCGATGCCCGGCTGCGCCTTGGTGAGCGCCTCCATGGCCTTGTGCCCGTCGGTCTTCGGCAGGGTGAAGGAGATGTCCGTCAGACCCGTGGAGGCGGCGGAGACGTTCTGTACCACCATGTCGATGTTGATGTCCGCGTCCGCGATGGAGCGGAAGATCAGCGCGGCCTCACCCGGCTTGTCCGGCACGCCGACGACCGTGATCTTCGCCTCGGAGGTGTCGTGCGCAACCCCGGAGATGATCGCCTGTTCCATGCCTGCTTCTTCTCCCTCGGGCTTGTTGCGCACCCACGTGCCCTGGTGCCCCGAGAAGGAGGAGCGGACGTGGATGGGCATGTTGTAGCGGCGGGCGTACTCGACGCAGCGGCCGAGCAGCACCTTCGAGCCGCTGGTGGCGAGCTCGAGCATGTCCTCGAACGGGATCTCGTCGATCTTGCGGGCCTTCTTCACGACACGCGGGTCGGCGGTGAAGACGCCGTCGACGTCCGTGTAGATCTCGCAGACCTCGGCGCCGAGCGCGACGGCCAGCGCCACCGCGGTGGTGTCGGAACCGCCGCGGCCGAGCGTGGTGATGTCCTTCGTGGACTGCGAGACACCCTGGAAACCGGCGACGATCGCGACGGCGCCCTGGTCGATGGCTCCCTGGATGCGTCCGGGGGTGACGTCGATGATCCGCGCCTTGTTGTGCACGGAGTCCGTGATCACGCCGGCCTGGCTGCCCGTGAAGGACAGCGCC
Organism: Streptomyces sp. NPDC051940; assembly: GCF_040680895.1. NCBI lineage: Bacteria > Bacillati > Actinomycetota > Actinomycetes > Kitasatosporales > Streptomycetaceae > Streptomyces > Streptomyces sp. NPDC051940. Next base: position 62,935 of record NZ_JBFAXR010000001.1, read on the forward strand.
TCGTGGCCGAGGTTTTTGATCGCCATCGCCAGCAGGGCCATGGAGATCCGCTCTCCGGCGGTCAGCAGCATGTCGAACTCGCGCCCGGCAGGGATCGGAGATACCTGCTCGGCGAGATCGATCAGCTCGTCCGTCGTATCGCCCATCGCGGAGACCACGACGACCACCTGGTGGCCGTTCTTCTTGGCTTCCACGATCCGCTTGGCGACGCGCTTGATGCCGTCGGCATCCGCTACGGACGAGCCGCCGTACTTCTGCACGACAAGGCCCACGTGCGCTCCTCGCAAAGGTGTGTCGGTCGGCTCAGTCTACTGAAACCGGACGCGCGGCCCGGTTCAGCAGCGCTCCCTTCCCACCCAGTGAGACGGCCACACGCAATGGTGGCGCGGGTCACACGGACGGGCGCCGGTTGCGCGCGCCCTCCCGGACGGCGCCCGCGCCCGTTTCCGTACGCCGCCCGTTCCCGTACGCCGTGGCTAGACCGTGCGCAGGCCGAGGGGCTCGGCGATCTCCGCCGCCATCACGCGGCCGGCCTCCTCCTCCAGCTGCCCGTCGTCCAGCGACGCCTCGCTGTCCGTGTCGAGCCCGTCGAGCTCGCCGAGCGGTTGGTCGAGCCGTACGTGCGCGACGAGCGACTGCAGCGCCCGCAGACACGCGCTCGCGGTGGTGCCCCAGTTCGACAGATAGGAGAACTGCCACCACCACAGCGCCTCGCTGACCCGCCCCTCGCGGTAGTGCGCCAGGCCGTGCCGCAGATCGGTGACGATGTCCGCGAGATCGTCGGAGACCCGGCAGGCGACGGGCGCCTTGCGCGGCTCGTACGGATCGAAGACCTCGGAGTAGACGTCGACGGGCCTCAGCAGCTCCGCGAAGCGCTCCCGCAGGTCGTCCACGTCGGGCTCCGGCCCGGTGTCCGGCTCGTACCGCTCGTCCGGCACGAAGTCCTCGTGCGCCCCGAGCCGCCCGCCGGCGAGCAGCAGCTGCGAGACCTCCAGCAGCAGGAACGGCACGGCGGACGCCGGCTCGTCGCCCTTGGCGACCTCGGTCACCGCGACGATGAACGACTCGACCGAGTCGGCGATCTGCACGGCGAAGCTGTCGGGGTCCTGGTCGGACTGGTGAAGTGTGGCATCAGACATCGAGCAAGCGCCTCCCTTCAAAGGCCCGCCCCAGCGTGACCTCGTCGGCATATTCGAGGTCTCCCCCCACGGGAAGACCGCTGGCCAGCCGCGTCACCTTCAGACCCATGGGCTTGACCATGCGGGCCAGATAGGTGGCGGTGGCTTCTCCCTCAAGATTCGGGTCGGTGGCCAGGATCAGCTCCGTGACGGTGCCGTCCGCGAGCCGGGTCAGCAGTTCCCGTATCCGCAGATCGTCCGGGCCGACGCCCTCGATCGGGCTGATCGCGCCGCCGAGCACGTGGTACTTGCCGCGGAACTCACGGGTGCGCTCGATGGCGACGACGTCCTTGGGCTCCTCGACCACGCACAGCACGGTCGCGTCGCGGCGCGGGTCGGCGCAGATCCGGCACTGCTCCTCCTGCGCGACGTTGCCGCACACCGCGCAGAACCGGACCTTCTCCTTGACCTCGAGCAGCGCGTGCGCCAGCCGCCGTACGTCCGCCGGCTCGGACTGCAGGATGTGGAAGGCGATGCGCTGGGCACTCTTCGGACCGACGCCGGGCAGCCTGCCCAGTTCGTCGATGAGGTCCTGAACGACGCCTTCGTACACGATCGATGCTCTCCCTGCTGGACGCCCTCACTCAAAACGCCTAGGGCATAACGCTAGTTGGTACCGGCGGGTTTGCCCGCCATCCTGCGCCGGGCCGTCGGCGGCCGGCCAGGACTCAGAACGGCAGGCCGGGCAGGCCGCCGCCGAGGCCCTGGGCCAGCGGCCCGAGCTTCTCCTGGGCCAGCTGCTGGGCGGAGACGTTGGCGTCGCGCACCGCGGCCACGATCAGGTCGGCGAGCGTCTCGGTGTCCTCGGGGTCCACCACCTTGGGGTCGATCACCAGGGCCGTCAGCTCACCGGATCCGGTGACCGTGGCCCTGACGAGCCCGCCGCCCGCGGTGCCCTCGACGGGGGTCTCGGCAAGCTCCTGCTGCGCGGCTACGAGGTCCTGCTGCATCTTCTGGGCCTGCTGCAGCAGCTGCTGCATATCGGGCTGGCCACCACCGGGAAACACGGCTTGTCGCTCCTGCCTTCGACTGCGTCGGTCCGGCTGTACGCCGGTACTGCGAGCCTACGTGTTCCCCGGCCGCGCCGCCCTACGCCGTACGGAGGACACGGGGCGGTCCGTAAGGACGAGGGACTGCGGACGGGGGGCGGGGTGCCCCGGCGTCGCGGGGCCCCGTCGCTCGGGCCCGCCCAGGCGGGGGCGCTGCCGGCTCCGGTCTCAGTTGTGCGGGATCTCCTCTATCACCGTGGCGCCCAGCTCGCGTACGAACAGGTCGTGGCCGGAGAGGACCGACTCGTCGAGGTCGGGATCGTCGTCCTCGGGGATGTCCTCCTCGGGGGGCGGCGGGGGGCCGGGTTCGGGCTCGCCGTAGGAGGGGGGCGGGGCGGCGGCCGGCGGCATCGGCGGGCGCGGCGCGGCGGCGGGCGGCGGGGCCTGGGCGGGGGCCGGTGCGTGGGCGCTCTGGCGCATCGGCGCGGCGGCGCCTCCCCCGGCTCCGGGTCCGGATCCGCCGGAGGGGTCGACGATGGCCTCCACCTTCCACTGCACGCCGAAGCGCTCGGCGAGCACCTCCTGCAGCACCTCGGCGCTGCCGCCGCCGGCGAAGCTGTCCCGGGCGCCGGGGTTGGCGAAGCCGAGCTGCAGCGTGGTGCCGTCGAAGCCGGACACGACGGCGTTCTGGCTGATCAGGATCCAGGTGAAGCGGCGCTTGTTCTTGACCGCCTCCAGGATGTCCGGCCACATCTGGCGTACGGAGGCCGCGCCGCCCTGCGGACTGGCGGCGGGCGGCGGCGCTGCGGGTGCGGGGGCCGCCGGGGCGGCGGACGCGGCGGTGGGCCGTGCTGCGGGGGGCGCGCTCTGGGGGGCGGGGGCGCTCCCCTGCGGACCCGCGCCGGGCGCGGCGGCGGTGGGCCAGGCACCGGGGCGCGCGGCGCCCTGGTCCGGGCCGGGCTGACCGGGGCCACCGGGCGCGGCGCCCTGGGGCGCGCCACCGCCGGACGCGCCGGTGCCGGGCGCGGCGGCGGACGGCCAGGCGCCGGGGCGGCGCCCCTGCTGCGCCGGGCCCGGGCCGCCCGTGGCGGGGGGCTGGGAGGGCTGGGGGGCCTGGCGTACGGGCGGGGCGGGCTCGGGCGGAGGCTCGGGGGCGGCGGGGGGTGCGGGGGGTGCGGACTGACCGGTCTGTGCGGACGGTCCGGGGTGACCGGGCTGTCCGGGGTGTGCGGCCTGACCGGCCTGATCAGGCTGCCCGGCCTGACCAGGCTGTACGGGCCCCCCGCGCTCGGCGATCGCGGCGCGGGCGGCGTCCGGTCCCGACCGGTGTGCCTCGGGCCCGGGAACGTACCCGACGGCCGGTGCCGGCATCGGCGTACCGGACTGGGCCTGCCGCTCCAGCCGGTCCAGCCGCGCCTGTACGGACCGCTCGTCGGCGTAGGCGGCGGGCAGCAGCACCCGGGCGCAGATGAGCTCCAGCTGCAGCCGCGGCGAGGTGGCGCCGCGCATCTCCGTGAGCCCCTCGCTGACGAGGTCTGCGGCACGGCTCAGCTCCGCGGCGCCGAAGACGTCGGCCTGCGCGCGCATCCGCTCCAGCACGTCCTCGGGGACGTCGATGAGACCTTTCTCACCCGCGTCGGGCACAGCGGCCAGGATCACCAGGTCGCGCAGCCGCTCGAGCAGATCGGCGACGAACCGGCGCGGATCGTTCCCGCCCTCGATGACGCGGTCGACGACCTCGAAGGCCGCGGCCCCGTCCCCGGCCGCGAAGGCGTCCACGACGGCGTCGAGCAGCGATCCGTCGGTGTACCCGAGCAGGGAGGTCGCCATGGCGTACGTCACACCGCCCTCGGTCGCCCCGGCCAGCAGCTGGTCCATGACGGACATGGAGTCACGCACGGAGCCCGCTCCGGCCCGTACGACGAGGGGCAGCACGGACTCCTCGACGGCGATCTGCTCCTCCGCGCACACCTGGGACAGGTAGTCGCGCAGGGTGCCGGGCGGCACCAGGCGGAACGGATAGTGGTGGGTCCGCGACCGGATCGTCCCGATGACCTTCTCGGGCTCCGTCGTGGCGAAGATGAACTTCAGATGCTCCGGCGGCTCCTCGACGACCTTCAGCAGGGCGTTGAAGCCCGCCGAGGTGACCATGTGGGCCTCGTCGATGATGTAGATCTTGTACCGGCTGGCCGCGGGCCCGAAGAAGGCCTTCTCCCGCAGCTCACGGGCGTCGTCGACGCCACCGTGCGAGGCGGCGTCGATCTCGATGACGTCGATCGACCCGGGCCCGTTGCGGGACAGGTCCCGGCACGACTGGCACTCACCGCACGGCGTGGGCGTGGGCCCCTGCTCGCAGTTCAGGCACCGGGCCAGGATCCGCGCGCTGGTGGTCTTGCCACAGCCGCGCGGCCCGCTGAAGAGATAGGCGTGATTGACCCGGTTGTTCCGCAGCGCCTGCTGCAGCGGACCGGTCACGTGGTCCTGCCCGATGACCTCGGCGTAGGTCTCGGGGCGATAACGGCGATAGAGGGCTAGCTGCGACACGCTTCCGACGATATCGGTGCCCGCCGACAAGTGAGCTCCACCACAGAAACCACGGCCCTCCGGCGGGGAGGAACCGACGGGAGGAACCGGCCGGGAAAAGCAAGCGCCCCCCACGCACCCGCCAGAGCCCACCTACCCTTGCTGCCTTCCGGCCCTGGGGGAGTTCAGCGAGATAGCGCCACGTGAGGGGCAAGCCCAAGCCTACCCGATCCCCGGCCCGCTCCAGACCCCTCCCCCCGCTCCTCCCGGACCTCCCCGGATCGGGTTCGCGAGCACCCCTCAACGTCTTGTAATGTTCTCCACGGAGGATTCGCCTAGTGGCCTAGGGCGCACGCTTGGAAAGCGTGTTGGGGGCAACCCCTCACGAGTTCGAATCTCGTATCCTCCGCACTCCGCCTGAACAGGCGAAACGAGGGCCCCGACCGGGTTTCCGGTCGGGGCCCTCGTGCGTGCCGCGGTCCTGGTCCCGGTCTCACCTGGATCAGGTATTCATGGCAAACAGGGCGCCGGCTGTGAAGCGCCAGGCGCACGCCGGGTGAGCGGCGGCTGGACCTGGCGCTACAACCCCGATGCCGAGCACGTCCCTGATGGACTGCGTCGACGGTGATGGCCAGTTGGGCCGGGTGTCGGACGCGTATGGCGAGCGAGGGTTCGGCCGTGATGCGTCGGCGGCGGGGCGGTGTGGTGTGGGCTTCGGGGTGCCTGTTCGGGATGGCCTATCTTGGCGCGCATGCAGTCCTACACGATCGGGCAGGCTGCCCGACTGCTCGGGGTGAGTCCGGATACCGCCCGGCGGTGGGCGGATGCCGGGCGGGTGGCGACCCACCGGGATGACAGTGGGCGTCGGCTCATCGCGGGGGCGGATCTGGCCGCGTTCTCCGTGGAGATCGCCGGTGGTGCGGGTGACGGCGAGGACGCCTCCTACACCTCGGCCCGCAACGCGTTCCCGGGCATCGTTACGGCGATCAAGCTGGGTGACGTGGCGGCCCAGGTCGACATCCAGGCCGGGCCGCACCGCCTGGTCTCGCTCCTCACCCGCGAGGCGGTGGAGGAGCTGGGGCTCGAGGTCGGGATGGAGGCCACCGCCCGGGTGAAGTCCACGAACGTGCACATCGACCGGGTCTGACGGCGGGGATCAGCCGCGATCCGCCGTCGGCGCGGCCCCCGCTCCGGCCGAAGTCGGGGTCGATCTCCGCCCAGGACAGGACCGCGTGGTGCCCGTCCGCGCCGCGCACCGCGATCAGGAACCGCAGGCGGTCCCGCCGTTCCCCGGCGGCGAAGCCGGGGCCCGCGGCCGAGAGCACGTCGTGCAGCAGCGGGCCGGTGAAGGTGTGGCTGCGTACGCCGCTGCCGGCGCACTCGAAGGAGACCTGGGTGCGGTGCTGGGTGAAGGCGCGCAGCTCCGGCATCGTCAGGGGGCCCGGCCGGGCCAGATCGCCGGTCAGGGCGACCTGCGGCGTCAGTGCCGCGGCGTTCCGGGCAGTGGATCGGGCAGTGGATACGGACTGAGGCACGGGTGACCACCTCCCGGTTGACCGTACCCGGGCAGCCCTGCCGTACAAACGCATATACCAAGCCATCTCGGAACAGCTACGGCTTGTGCGATGCGACAGAAGATTTTCACCTTGCACCTGCGGCAGTATCCTCCTGTCATGCTCAGGCGCCTGGTCGTCGAGAGACCGTGAGGAAGACCGCCGTGCGAAGGAGAAGACTGTGATGACCCGTTCCACGCGCCGGACCCGCCGGATCCTGCAGGTGGCCGGTACGGCTACCGCGGCTCTGCTGGCGCTGAGCGCCTGCGCCTCCTCCGGCGACTCCGCAGCCGGCTCCGACGACTCCCCGTCGTCCTCCACCTCACCGAAGCTGTCCGGCACGGTCACCGTGTTCGCAGCCGCCTCGCTGAAGGAGAGCTTCACGGAGCTGGGCAAGCAGTTCGAGGCCGCGCACCCCGGCACCGAGGTCACCTTCAACTTCGGCGGCAGCGACTCCCTCGCCGCGGGCATCACCAGCGGCGCCCCGGCCGACGTCTTCGCCGCCGCGAGCCCCAAGACGATGAAGGTAGTCACGGACGCGGGCGGCGCCTCCGGCGAGCCCGCGACGTTCGTACGCAACCAGCTGGAGATCGCCACGCTGCCCGGCAACCCCGAGGGCATCGCGTCGCTGAAGGACCTGACCGGGTCCGGGCTGAAGGTCGTGCTGTGCGACAAGGAGGTGCCGTGCGGCGCCGCCGCGCAGAAGGCCCTGGACGCGAGCGGGCTGGAGCTCACCCCGGTCTCCTACGAGCAGGACGTCAAGTCCGCGCTGACCAAGGTCGAGTTGAAGGAGGCCGACGCGGCGCTCGTGTACAAGACCGACGTCAAGGCGGCCGGTGACAAGGTCGAGGGCGTTGAGTTCCCCGAGGCGTCGCAGGCCGTCAACGACTACCCGATCGTCCTGCTCAAGGACGCCCCCAACGCCGAGGCTGCGCAGGCGTTCATCGCCCTCGTGCAGTCCGCCGAGGGCCGGCAGGTCCTCACCGGGGCCGGGTTCCTCCAGCCGTGACCCCGCTCGACGAGACCGGTGCCGCGGCCGACACCCTCCGGGGCGGTCCGCGGCGCCGGCGCGCCCGGGTCGTCGGTGGCCCGGGCGTGCCGCTCCCCCTGCTGGTGCCGGCGGTCATCGGCCTGGCGTTCCTCGTACTGCCCCTCGTCGCGCTGCTGCTGCGCACCCCCTGGCGGCATCTGCCGGAGCTGCTGACCAGTCCGGAGGTGTGGCAGGCGCTGCAGCTGTCCCTGGTCTGCGCCACCGCCGCGACCGCGGTGAGCCTGGTGCTCGGGGTGCCGCTGGCCTGGCTGCTGGCCCGCGTCGAGTTTCCGGGGCGGGGTCTCGTACGGGCCCTGGTCACCCTGCCGCTCGTCCTGCCGCCCGTGGTCGGCGGTGTGGCGCTGCTGATGGCGCTGGGCCGCAACGGCGTCGTCGGGCGGTGGCTGGACGACTGGTTCGGCGTCACGCTGCCGTTCACCACCACCGGCGTCGTGATCGCTGAGGCGTTCGTGGCGATGCCGTTCCTGGTCATCAGCGTCGAGGGCACGCTGCGGGCCGCGGACCCCCGCTATGAGGAGGCCGCCACCACGCTGGGCGCCTCGCGGTTCACCGCCTTCCGCCGGGTCACCCTGCCGCTGATCGCCCCCGGCATCGCCGCGGGCGCGGTGCTCGCGTGGGCCCGCGCGCTCGGGGAGTTCGGTGCGACGATCACCTTCGCCGGGAACTTCCCCGGGCGTACGCAGACCATGCCGCTCGCGGTCTATCTGGCCCTCCAGAGCGACCCCGAGGCGGCGATCGCCCTCAGCCTGGTGCTGCTCGCCGTGTCCGTCGCGGTGCTGGCCGGGCTGCGCGACCGCTGGATGACCACGTCATGACCGACACCGAGAAGACCGCCGCCCTCCCCTCCGCGACCCTGCAGGCGGAGGGGCTGGACGCCCGTCTGGTCGTCGACCGCGGCTCCTTCCGCCTCGACGTGGCACTGACCGCCGCGCCCGGCGACGTCGTCGCCCTGCTCGGGCCCAACGGCGCCGGCAAGACCACCGCCCTGCGCGCGCTCGCCGGACTCACCCCGCTCACCGCCGGGCACCTCACCCTCGACGGGACCTCGCTGGACCGCACCGCGCCCGAGTCCCGCCCGGTCGGCGTCGTCTTCCAGGACTACCTGCTCTTCCCGCACCTGACCGCCCTGGACAACGTGGCGTTCGGCCCCCGCTGCCACGGCGCCACCAAGGCCGAAGCCCGCGCCCAGGCCGCCGCCTGGCTGGACCGCATGGGCCTGGCCGGCCACGCCGCCGTCAAACCGCGCCGCCTCTCCGGCGGCCAGGCCCAGCGCGTCGCCCTCGCCCGCGCCCTGGCCACCCACCCCCGCCTGCTCCTCCTCGACGAGCCGCTCGCCGCGCTCGACGCCCGCACCCGACTGGAGGTCCGCGCCCAACTGCGGCGCCACCTGGAGGCGTTCGAGGCCGTCGCCGTCCTGGTCACCCACGACCCGCTGGACGCGATGGTGCTGGCCGACCGCCTCGTGGTCATCGAGGACGGCCGGATCGTCCAGCAGGGCACGCCGTCCGACATCGCCCGCCACCCCCGTACCGACTACATCGCCCACCTGGTCGGCCTGAACCTCTACCAGGGCCGGGCGGCAGGCCACACCGTCCACGTCGGCGGCGGGCCGGTGATCACCACCACCGAGGACCTCACCGGACCGGTCTACGTCGCCTTCCCGCCCAGCGCCGTCACCCTCCACCGGGACCGCCCCACCGCCTCCAGCGCCCGCAACCTCTGGCAGTGCGAGGTCGCCGGGCTGGAGACCCACGGCGACCAGATCCGCGCCGACCTCACCGGCGAGCTGCCCCTCGCCGCGGACCTCACCACCGTCGCCGCCGCGGAACTCGGCCTCCACCCCGGTGCCACGGTCTGGGCCACGATCAAGGCGGCCCAGACCCACGCCTACCCCGCCTGACGCCGGCCGGGGCTGGTCACCCCCGCGGGCCGTACGTGTTCAGGAACAGCGCCGGGCCGTCCACCGCGGCCGTCAGGGCGGCGGCGAACGCCTTGGCGGAGTACACGGGTTCCAGCCGCAGGCCGGCGGACGCGGCGGCCTCCGCGGCGGCGGACGCTTCGGGTGTGGGGTGGCCGTAGCCGTCGCCCAGGTGGGTGCGGGTCGAGACGAGGCGCAGCGGTGGCAGGTCGAAGGAGGCGCCGCGTCTGCGCAGCAGGGTCGCGGTGCGGTCGGCGAGGCGGGTCAGGTCCTTCGTGGCGAGCGGCAGGGTGTCGTTGACCACGACGCCGAGCACCCGTGAGCGCAGTCCGGCCAGCGCGCAGCCCAGTGCCAGCCCCGCGGCGGTCCCGCCCGAGCCCACCGGGGTGACGATGTGCCGGGGCTCCGGCAGGTCGCCCGCCGCCACCTGCGCCGCGAGCTCCAGGCCGGCCTCGACGTAGCCGAGCACCCCGATCGGCGCGGAGCCGCCGGGCGGGAGGTAGGCGGGCGGCCGCAGGCCGTGCGCGTGGCGCAGGAACAGCCACGGGAGGGCGGCGATCGTCCGTGGTTTCGTACGGGTGCGGTGGATGGCCGCGCCCGACGCCCGGAGTCTGTGCAGCTGCTCGCGCACGTGCTCGTCCTCGGGCTGGTCGATGAGGGCGAGGACGGTGTCGATCCCGAGTTCGCGCGCGTAGAGCGTCGCCGCCAGGCCCCAGTTGGTGCCGGTGGCGCCGACGGTCAGGACGGTGCGCGTGCCGCGCCGGCGCAGCTCGGGCAGGAGCCATTCCAGCTTGCGGACCTTGTTGCCGCCCCAGCCGCCCGAGCCGTAGCGGCTCTCGTCCTTGCACCAGAGGTCGTCGCGGGCCGTCCCGGTGAGCCGGCGCACCGGGGTCGGGCCGTCGCCGAGCCGGTGGAACGGCAGCGTTCGTACGAGCTCGGGGCAGCGCGTGTGCAGCAACGGTGCGGTCATATCTCTCCCAGGACGCGATAGGCGTTCGCGAACCGCCCGTCGGGGCCGAGCCGTCCAGCGGCGGTCCACGGCGATGACGACCCGACCAGCCGCCGCACCCGTCCGGCGCGGATGCCCGGATCGTAGGCGGCCCTCTCGTGCCCCGCCACGCCGTTTGCCGCCGGTGGGCCCGGTCGGATAAGAAGCCCTCATGCTGAAGGGCAACAAGGTCGGGCTGCGGGCCCGGCACGAAGACGACATCCCCGTCCTGCTGGCCGAGCTCTACGACGACGTCGTCAACGGCTCGCGGGCGGAGGGCGCGCCGTGGCGGCCGATCACGCCCGGGTCGAAGGACCCGCGGCTCGTGGGGGACGACAAGAACGACGCGGTCGTCCCGTTCTCCGTGGTGGAGCTGGACGGCGGCACGCTGGTCGGCACCGCGACGCTGTGGGGCATCGACAACCACAGCCGGTCCGCGCACATCGGGCTCGGGCTGCTGCCGTCCTCGCGCGGCATGGGCTACGGCACCGACGTGGTCGCGGTGCTGTGCCACTACGGCTTCGTCGTACGCGGCCTGCACCGGCTGCAGATCGAGACGCTCGCGGACAACGACGCGATGCTGCGCTCCGCCGAGCGCAACGGCTTCGTCCGCGAGGGCGTGCTGCGCTCCTCGGCCTGGGTGCTGGGGGAGTTCCTGGACGAGGTGCTGCTCGGGCTCCTCGCCGAGGACTGGAAGTCGGACCTGCGGGGCTGAGCGCCTCCGGCCCGCACGTCCGCACCGTGCACGGTGTGGACGTGCGGGCACCGCGCCGCGGTCGCACTATGGACGGGAGCGGAAGGAGGCGCCATGCCGGCGACACACGCTCCCCACACCGAACACCCCCACACCCACGGCGCGGGCTGCGGCCACGCGGCCATCCCGCACGGCGACCACGTCGACTACGCCCACGACGGCCATCTGCACCGCCTGCACGCGGGCCACGCCGACGAGTGCGAGACGGCGGCCCACACCGTCCACGACGTCCACGGCCACCGCCACGAGCAGGGATGCGGGCACATCTCCGTGCCGCACGGCGACCACGTCGACTTCATCCACGACGGCCACCGCCACGCGCAGCACGAGGGCCACTGGGACGAACACTGACGGTCGCCCGGCGCCGCGGGCCCCCGTCCCGGCACCGCAGGCCCCCATCCCGTCACCGCTCCAGACCAATGACGCCCGCCAGCCCCGCGCGATCCCCGTAACAAGCGCTTGCCGCCGCTTCCCCGGCTCTGCTTGACTCCGCCCGTCGGATCAACTGCCCGGCCGGGGAGGCACCATGGAAATGACCCGCAGACGACTGCTCGCCGCACTGTCCGCCGCCGGTGTGCTGGCGGCCGTGCCGCCGAGGTTCGCCTCCGCCGCCGAGTCCGCCGAGGGCGGCGCGGGGGTGATCGCCAACACCGTCGCGATGTTCGCCGGCACCCCCGCCGCCAACGCCCGCCCCGAGGTGGCCGCCAAGCTGGCCGCGATCGCCGCCACCGCCCGCACCAACCTGGCCGCCATGGACCGGGCGACGGGCCCGGGCGAACTCTTCGCCGGCGTCCCCCTCGGCACCAACGACGCCAACCTCAGCACGACCTACCGCCAGCTGTACGAGATAGCCCTCGCCACCCGCACCCCCGGCGTATCCGCCGACCTCGCGGAGAACACGGGCATCCAGCACCGGGTGCTCGACAAGCTCCAGTGGCTGCACGACACGTACTACGGCGACCAGTCCAAGGGCTACTACGGCAACTGGTTCAACTGGGAGATAGGCATCTCCCAGAGCGCCTGCAAGACCTTCGCCCTCCTGGCCGGCGAGGCCGCCGCGTACAGCCCCGCGCTGATACCGACGTACATCGCCTCGATGGACGCCTACCTGCGCAACGGCAAGGACGGCGACGTCGATCTCGACTCCCGCTTCCACACCGGCGCCAACCTCGCCGACATCACCACCAACCGCATCCTGCAGGGCGCCCTCCTCGGCGCCGCGGGCGAGGCCCGGGTCCGCAAGGCGCTCGAGGACCAGCTCACCGTCTTCGCCACCATCGACCCCTACGCCCTGCAGCACGGCAACACCGACGGCCACTACGCCGACGGCTCGTTCATCCAGCACCACTCGGTCGCGTACACCGGCTCGTACGGCAAGGGCCTGCTCACCCGCGTCGTACAGACGCTGAAGATCCTGGACGGCACCGGTTACGTCGACAGCGGCGCCCTCGTGCCCGTCGTGCAGCACTGGGTCCGCGGCGGCTTCGCCCCGCTGATCTTCGAGGGCTGGATGATGGAGATCGTCAAGGGCCGCGCCGTCTCCCGCACCACCACCGGTTACCAGGACGTGGCCGTCATCGTCGAGGCCGTCGTCGACCTCGCCGACTACTCCGAGGGCGAGGAGGCGACGGCGCTGAAGGGCTGGGTGAAGTTCGTCCGGGCCAACTCCCGTGCCGCGCTGGACCCGACGAGCTTCGTCTCGCCGCTCAGCATCGTCCGCTACACCGGCATCCTCGCCGACGCCGCCGTGCCCGCCGCCGATCTGGGCGCGGCCTCGCGCACGACCGCGTTCAACGCCATGGACAAGACCGTCCACCGCCGCCCCGGTTTCGCCTTCGCGCTGGCCCGCAGCTCCGACCGGATCAGCAAGTACGAGTACATGAGCGGCGAGAACCTGATGCCCTGGTTCCAGGGCGACGGCGCGCACTACCTGTATCTCACCGGCCAGGACCAGACCCAGGCGTTCGGCGTCGACTACTACACCGCCGTCTCCCCGTACGCCCTCGCCGGAGTGACGGCGCCGGTGGAGGAGCGGCGCACGGTTCCGCAGCTGTACGGGACGGCGTGGTACGAGAACCCCTCGCACCCGCTGAACTTCACCTCGTCCTCCGAGTCGCAGAACAAGTACGTCTACTTCCCGCGCGGCACCAACCGGCACTCGGGCGGGGTGACCCTCGGCGCGTACGCCGCCGCCTCGCTGATCCAGTCCAGCGACGTCTCCTGGGCCGAACAGGACGCGCTGCCCGCCGGTTTCGTCGTCTACCGCAACGCGAACGCCGTCAAGTCCTGGTTCCTGCTGGACGACGAGATCGTGGTGCTGGCCGCGGGCGTCGGCGACGACGCCGGACGCGCGGTGACCACCTCCGTCGACGCCCGGATCGCCGCCCCCGCCGACCAGGTCACGGTCACCGGCGCACGGCACGACGGCTCCGCCTGGACGCCGGGCGGCAGCGGCGACCCGCGCTGGCTGCGGTACGCCAACGCCACCCAGGGCACGGCCGTCGGGTACGTCTTCCTCACCGACCGGCCGGTGCGCGTCGAGCATGCCCAGGTGACCCGCAGCCGCCGCGTCGTACGGACCGCGAACCCCGACACGGCCGTCACCAAGCGCGTCTTCGGCATCTCCCTCGACGAGGCCGCGGGCGCGCCCCCCGCCTCGTACGCGTACGCCATCGCCCCCGGCGCCGACGAGGCGCGGCTGCGGTCGTACGAGGGCGGTCCGCTGACGGTCGTCGCGAACACGGTGCGGCTGCAGGCCGTCAAGCACACCGGCCTCGGGCTGATCGCCGTGTCCTCCTTCACATCCGGACGGCACGAGGCGGCCGGGGTGAGCGTCGACGGACCGGCGTCGGTGCTGGTGCGCAGGGCGCAGGGCGGGCTGACGACCGTGGCCGCCGCCGATCCGACGATGGACCGCGAGTCGCTGTCCGTCCTGCTGCGCGGGCGGTGGCTGTCGGCCGCCTCCGCGGACGAGCGGGTGCGGGTGCGGCGCACGGCGGAGGGGACGCTGGTGGAGTACGACACGGCGCGGGCGTACGGCGCGAGCCTGCAGGCGGTGCTCCGGTAGGCGCCCCGGGGGGTGAGCCCGGTCACGGCGGGGTGCGGGGGACCCGGGTTATCCTGGAGCCCTGCGAAGGGGAGTAGCCCTGCAAACCGGTCGTCGACACACTGGAGCCTCGCGGCTCCCGGTGGCCGGGTCCGTACGAGAAGCAGCGGACGGGCGAGACCTTCGGCCAGGCACAGCCACGCGCGCACCGCGCGTGGTCCGCTGTGCCGGGCCGACCGGTCCTCCCGTCGCCGCCTCGAGGCGCTTCGCATGGGTCCGGGGGCCCGGCCGTACACAGAAAGCCGCCCCGGAATGCACCTCGACCCGCTGGCGATCGTCACCGCCTTCGGCCTGATCTTCCTCGCCGAGCTGCCCGACAAGACCATGTTCGCCTCGCTGGCGATGGGGACGCGGATGCGTCCGCTGTACGTCTGGTTCGGCACCTCGACGGCGTTCATCGTGCACGTGGCCATCGCCGTCGGCGCGGGCAGCGTCATCGGCCTGCTGCCCGGCTGGAGCGTCAAGCTGGTCTCCGCCGCCCTCTTCGGCCTCGGCGCGTTCCTGCTGCTGCGCGGCGGCGACGACGAGCACGGCGACGAGGCCGGTACGAAGACCGTCAAGGGCTTCTGGCCGGTGTACTCGACGGCGTTCATGGCCGTCTTCATCAGCGAGTGGGGCGACCTGACCCAGATCACCACGGCCAACCTGGCCGCCGCCAACGACGTCTGGTCCGTCGCCATCGGCTCCGCCGCCGCGCTGATGTCCGTCTCCGCCCTGGCCCTGCTCGCCGGCCGCTTCATCGCCAAGCGCGTCCCGCTGCGCACGGTCCAGCGGATCGGCGGCCTGTGCATGCTGGCGCTGGCCGTGTGGTCGCTGGTGGAGGTCTTCACCGGCTGACCGCGCTCGCGGCCGCGACCCCGCTGCCGGTCAGAGGAAGCAGTCGACCACCAGCGGCAGGTCCTCCAGCCACTCCCGCAGCCGGGACCCCCGGCGGGCGTGCACCAGCGCGTGGTACGCCGCCCCGGCGCGGGTGATCACGGTGACGCGCAGCCAGTTGCCGGGCTCCGGCGCACACTGCACGGCGCCTATCTCGTCCCACCCGAACTGGTAGCCCTCCCGCCCGGCCCATCCGGAGCGCCCGGACTGGAAGGTGACCCCGCCCGCGTCGACGAGCACACCGCCGCTCGAGTCGACGGCGACGAAGCTGATGTCGTCGTCGCGTGCGGGCCCCGGGACGTGGGTGGGGGTGTACGGGCCGGGGGCCGGCTGTGCGTACGGGCCCGGGACGTGGGTGGGCGTGTACGGGCCGGGCTGCGGCTGCCCGTAAGGATTGGGGGCGGGCGGGGTCGACGGCCCGTACACCGGCTGCGGCGGTACCACCGGCACGGGCGGCGGCGCCGCCACCGTCCCCACCGGCGCCATCGCGTCCAGCAGCTCCCCCGGCGTCGGCCGTAGCTCCGGCTCCTTCGCCAGACAGGCCGTGAGCGTCTCCCGCAGCCCCTCCGGCACCGCCGTCAGGTCCGGCGGCTCGTGGACCGACCGGTACATCAGCCCCATCGGCGTCCCCTCGCCGAACGCGCTGCCGCCCGCCGCCGCGACCAGCACCGCTCCCAGCGCGAACACGTCCGCCGCCCCGGTGACCGCCGCCCCCAGCGCCTGCTCGGGCGCCAGGAAGCCGGGCGTGCCGAAGGCCAGCCCCGTGGTGGTCAGCCGGGCGGACTCCATGGCGCGGGCGATGCCGAAGTCGAGGACGCGGGGGCCGTCGGCGGCCATGATGATGTTGCCGGGCTTCAGATCACGGTGGACCAGCCCGCAGCCGTGGATCGCCTGCAGGGCCTCCGCGAGGGCCGCCCCCAGCTGCCGCAGCCGGGCCTCGTCCAGCGGCCCGTGCGTCTGCACGAGCCCGGCGAGCGTGGGCCCGGGGACGTACGCGGTGGCCAGCCAGGGCGCCTCGGCGTCCGGGTCGGCGTCGACGACCGGCGCGGTGTGGAAGCCGCCCACCCTGCGCGCCGCCTCGACCTCCGCCCGGAACCGCTCGCGGAAGTGCGCGTCGGAGGCCAGCTCGGCCCGCGCCACCTTGACGGCCACGGCCCGCCCGCCGCGCGAACGCGCCAGGTACACGGTGCCCATGCCGCCGGCACCGATCTCCCGCTCCACGGCGTAACCGCCGACCCGCTCAGGCATCTCCACCGCCGCCTGCCCCCCTTGCGTGACGCCGGGCTCCAGTATGGCGGGGAGGGCCCGGAAAAAGTGTCGGACGGGGTGTCGATCCGCGTCCGGCCCGTTCGACGCAAGGGTGACGGAGAAGCCGACACCGGAAAGGTGACGGAGAAGCCGACACCGGAAAGAGGAAGCGACCATGCCCAAGCTCCGCGTACACAACGTGACCATCTCGCTCGACGGCTTCATGGCCGGCGAGAACCAGCGGCTGGACGCCCCGTTCGGCGACGGCGTGGGCTGGGGCGACGAGCTGCACAGCTGGTTCGTCTCGGCGAGCGCGGACGCCGCCGCGGGGAAGACCGGCACGGACGTCGACCACTTCGTCCGCGGGGACGACAACATCGGCGCCACGATCATGGGGCGGAACATGTTCGGGCCCCAGCGCGGCCCGTGGGAGGACGAGTCGTGGCGCGGCTGGTGGGGTGAGAACCCGCCGTACCACACCGACGTCTTCGTCCACACCCACCACCTCCGCCCCGACCTGCCGATGGAGGGCGGGACGACCTTCCGCTTCACCGACGAGCCGGTGGAGACCGTACTGGCGCGGGCGTTCGAGGCGGCGGGCGGCAGGGACGTACGGATCGGGGGCGGCGCGGCGACCATCCGGCAGTATCTGCGCGCGGGGCTCGTCGACGAGATGCACCTGGTCATCGCCCCGATGCTCATCGGCCGCGGGGAGCGGCTGCTGGACGACGTCGCGGAGGGGATCGCCGGTTACCGGGTCGCCGGGCTCGACGGCTCCTCGGGAGTCGTCCACGTGACGGTCGTACGGCGTTGAGGGACCGGTTCAGGCCGGACGGCGCGGGCCCCGGTAGGGCAGTGGGCGGCTGTAGACGACGCTGGTCGTGGTGGAGCCGAAGCCGTTGAGTTCGTCCACGAGTTGCTCCAGATGCGCCATCGAGGCCGCCGCCACCTTCAGCGTGTAGCAGTCGTCTCCCGTCGTACGCAGGCACTCCAGGATCTCCGCCCGCTCGCCCAGCAGTCGGTGCAGCGGCCGGTGCCGGTTCCCGGGGTACTTCAGCCGCACCACGGCCAGCACGGGGTAGCCGGCCTTCTCCAGGTCGACGGCCGCCTGGTAGCCGGTGATGACGCCGAGCGCCTCCAGCCGGCGTACGCGCTCGGTGGTCGCGGAGGCGCTGAGGCTCACCCGGCGGGCCAGCTCGGTGAAGGAGACCCGGGCGTCCTGCTGCAGCTCGGCCAGCAGCGCCCAGTCGGTCGCGTCGAGATTCTCGGCCATCCGCGCAGACTACCGGCGAATCCCCGGCTTGATCACGGGAACGCCGTGGATGTTCTCTTCCGGAGGACGGCTCCGGCTCGTTAGCCTGCTGCGTATGAGCCCGACGCCCGCCCCCACCGCCGACGACGAGAAGTACCTGCGCATGGCCATCGCCCTGGCCGCCCGGGGCGTGGCCGAAGGGGACGCCCCCTTCGGTTCGCTGCTGGTCGGGGCGGACGGAACCGTGCTCGCCGAGTCGTACAACACGGTCCGCAGCGACGACGACATCACCGCCCACCCGGAGCTGAAGCTGGCCCGCTGGGCGGCCCGCGAACTGCCCGCCGCCGAGGCGGCGTCGACCACCATGTACACCAGCTGCCAGCCCTGCCCCATGTGCACCGGCGCGCTGGCCCGCTCGGGGCTGGGGCGGGTGGTGTACGCCCTGTCGTCGCGGCAGCTCGACGGGCTGAAGCCCGGCGGCGGCTTCCCGGAGGTGCCGCAGGACGGGCCGTGGCTCTACGAGGAGGCGCGGGTGCCGGTGTCGGCGTACTACACGCCCTGACCGCGACCGTGACCGCCGACGACCCGCTCACCGCCCCTCAGGAAGGCGACTCATGACCGACTCCCACCCGACCGGCACCCACCGCACCGTGGCCGTTCTGGGCACCGGCGTGATGGGCGCCGCCATGGCCCGCAACCTCGCCCGCGCCGGACACTCCGTACGGGCCTGGAACCGCACGCGCGCCAAGGCCGAACCGCTCGCCGCCGACGGCGCGCACGTCGCGGACACGCCCGCCGAGGCGGCCGAGGGCGCGGACGTCGTCCTCACCATGCTGTACGACGGACCCGCGGCCCTCGACGCCCTGCGCGAGGCGGCGCCCTCGCTGCGGCCGGGCACCGCGTGGGTGCAGGCGTCGACGGCCGGTGTGGAGGCCGTCGGCGAGCTGGCGGGCTTCGCGCGGGAGCACGGGCTCGCCTTCTACGACGCGCCGGTGCTCGGCACCCGCAAGCCCGCGGAGGACGGGCAGTTGCTGGTGCTGGCCGCGGGTCCCGCCGACGGGCGCGAGACGGTCCTGCCGGTCTTCGACGCGATCGGCTCACGGGTCCTGTGGACGGGGGAGGACGGGGCCGAGGGGTCCGCGACGCGGCTGAAGCTCGTCGCCAACAGCTGGGTGCTCGCGGTGACTTCCGCCGCCGGCGAGGTGCTGGCCCTGGCGCAGGGGCTGGGCGTGGACCCGCAGAGCTTCTTCGACGCGATCGGCGGCGGGCCGCTCGACATGGGCTATCTGCGGGCCAAGTCCGGGCTGATCCTCGAGGACCGGCTGTCCCCGGCGTCCTTCGCGGTCTCCACCGCCGTCAAGGACGCCCGCCTCATCGTCGAGGCCGCCCGCCGCGCGGAGCTGCGCCTGGACGTCGCCGAGGCGAGCGAGGCCCGCCTCGC
The DNA here is from genome assembly GCF_040680895.1 of Streptomyces sp. NPDC051940. NCBI lineage: Bacteria > Bacillati > Actinomycetota > Actinomycetes > Kitasatosporales > Streptomycetaceae > Streptomyces > Streptomyces sp. NPDC051940. Next base: position 81,812 of record NZ_JBFAXR010000001.1, read on the forward strand.
CCGGGCCGAGGCGCAGGGGCACGGGGCGGAGGACATGGCGGCGGCGTACTTCGCGAGCTTCGACAAGGCGCCCGGGGCCTGATTTTTGCGAGCTGGGGACCTGAGGCGCCCCCGCCCGTCACCGGCTCCCCGCCAGCCGCGCCCCCGCCGCCGTACGCCGGTAGAGCACCGTCCGCCCGTTGCGCGCCCGGGTCACCAGCCCCGCGTCGTGCAGCACGCCCAGGTGGTACGAGACGGTCGCCGGGCTGAGGAACTGGACCGCCGCCAGCTGCTTCGTCGACGCGGGCCGCCCCAGCGCCGCGAGCAGGGCGGCGCGGGTGGGGCCCAGCAGCTTCGCCAGCTCCGCGGACGGGGGCACCGGCGCGGCGGACCGGTCGCGCACCGGAACGGCGAGGATCGGCGGCCGCAGCCCGCCGCACACCGGGTCCACCGCGACGCCCGGCCCGGGCGCCACCAGCGACGGCACCACGATCACCAGCGGCACGGCCACCCGGACCGTGAACCGGCTCTCCACGCACAGCCTGCCGTCCTCCCAGCGGATGTCCGGGTGCAGCGAGTCGAACAGTCCGGCCGCGCCCCGCCGGGCCATCACCCCGGCACACCGGTCGACCTCGCTCTCCAGCGCCGCCTTCGCCGCGTCCCAGTGCGGGGCGAACGCCAGGTCCCAGTAGCAGCGCAGCTCCCGCGCCGCCTGCCCGGCGACGTACCGGCCGCCGCGGTCCACGGCCCGCCGCACCACCGGCGGCAGTTCGGCCGCCGCCAGCCCGGTGTCGGGCCGCCCCGCCCGCAGGGCGGCCAGCTCGTCCAGGACGCGCTCGGGCGGGGTGGTGCGGACGCGCTCCAGCTCCTCCTCCACGGAGGGCGAGGGGCTGTCGGGGTGCGGGCTGAGGAAGTCCGGCAGATAGCCGCCCGCGTCCAGCGCCAGGGCCGACAGCAGCGGGAGCCGCGCCCGGCGCAGCACCCGCCGGGCCCGGGCGACCCAGGGCCCGGCGCCGGCGCCCGGCTCCAGCCCCCACGGCAGCAGCGTCGTCGCGACCTCGTGCAACGGCGAGACGGCGAACCGGGAACGGGCCAGCCCGGCGGCGTCCACGACGAGTTCGATCACGGCCTTCCCCCGCCCCCGCTCACACGCTCCGGTTCGAACCTCCTCGAATCGTGGCACGGATGCTCGCCGCGCACGGCCCGCTCGGCGCACTCTGATGATCCGCGGCGCCCGCTCCCGGGGCCGCGCGACGCCCGGGCACCGGGAGAGAGCGGGGAGTGCGGGGGATGCGACGACGACGCGAACGGCTCCAGGGGAGACGGTGGACGCGCGCGCTCACGGCGGCGGCACTGGCCGCCACGGGGGCGCTGCTGCTGCCGGGAACGGCCATGTCGGCGGCCCAGGACGGGTCGGGCCCGTCGGCGGCCGGGGAGACGGGGGCGCCGCCCGCCGGAGAGCACGGGGGACTCTCCGGCGCGGCGCCCTGCACGGCGGTCGCGGGCTTCACCTGCGCCACGCTGACCGTCCCGCTCGACCACAGCGGCGCGACGCCCGGCACCCTCGGCCTCAAGGTGGCGATGGCCGGCAACGCGTCGGCGCCCAAGGGCGTCCTGCTGTTCCTGACGGGCGGCCCGGGCCAGCCGGGTGTGCCGTACGTCGAGCGGCTGAGCCGGCTGATGGCGCCGGTGCTGGACGACTACCGGCTCGTCATGATCGACCAGCGGGGCACGGGCGGGAACGCGCTCCAATGCCCGCAGCTGCAGGAGCAGATGGGCTCCTCGGACCTCACCCCGCCCACGGAGGCGGCGGTGCGGGACTGCGGCGCCGCCCTCGGCCCGGACCGCCGCTTCTACGGGACGAACGACACCGTCGCCGACCTGGAGGCGCTGCGCGAGGCGCTGGGCGTACGCCGGATGACGCTGGACGGCGTCTCGTACGGCACGTACACGGCGACCCGGTACGCCCTGGCGCACCCGGAGCGCGTCGCGCGGCTGGTGCTCGACTCGGTGGTGCCGCAGACCGGTTACGACCCGATGGACCTGGCCGCGATGCGCGCGGCGCCGCGCGTGCTCGACGCCGCGTGCGCGGCGATCGGCTGCACCACGGACCCGGCGGCGGACCTGGCGACGGTGGTACGCCGGTACGGCAACGGGGTGGACGTCCTGGACACCCTGACGACCTGGGGCTTCGTGGACGCGGACTACGCGGCGATGATCACGGCCCTGGACCGCGCGGCGAACGGCGACCCGGCGATGCTGCAGGCGCTGACGGCCGGCGTACGCCAGGGCAGCGCGGCCACGGCGGAGGAGTTGAGCCAGGGCCTGCACGCGGCGACGCTGTGCCTGGACGGCCGCTATCCGTGGGGCAGGTCCGACGCCCCCGAGGAGGACCGCGCCGCGGCGCTGGACAAGGCGGCGGCCGGGCTCACCCCGGCCGACTACGGCCCGTTCGACGCGGCCACGGCCAAGGGCCTGGGCTCCATGCTGAGCTGCCTCCACTGGCCCGCGACCCCGGCCCCCGCCCTGCCCGCGGAGGCCCGCCGCCTCCCCGGCGTACCGGTCCTCCTCCTGGCGGGCGACCGCGATCTGTCCACCCCGGTGGAGTGGCTGTACGACCAGCAGAAGCTGACCCCGCACGCCCAGGTCGCGATCATCCCGGGCGCGGCCCACTCGGTGCAGAGCCGCGCCACGACGGACGCGGGCCGCGAGGCGGTGTTCGCGTTCCTGCGGGACTCCTGACCCCCGGGCGGCGCGCGGGAGTGTCGCTCGGGAATGCAGTTGTCCTCCGTCCGGCTTCCGTGAACGATCCCTGTGTGAGCGCGCTCTACCTGACCGTCGGCCTGCCCGGGGCCGGTAAGACCACGAGGGCCCGGCAGCTCGCCGAGGAGCACGCCGCGCTGCGGCTGACGCCCGACGAGTGGATGATCCCGCTGTTCGGCGAATCGACCGCGGGCCGGAAGCGGGCCGTGCTGGAGGGCCGGCTGCTCAGGCTCGCCCTGGAGGCACTGCGGCTGGGAACGAACGTGGTGCTGGACTTCGGGGTCTGGTCCCGCGACGAGAGGTCCGCGATCCGCTGGCTGGTGGCGTCCGTGGGCGCGTCCTGCCACCTGGTGTACCTGCCGGTGGACCCCGACACCCAGCGCGCCCGGGTCGCGCGCCGCCAGTCCACCACGCCGCACGAGACCTTTCCGATGAGCGAGGCGGACCTCGTGGCCTGGCGGGCGTCGTTCGAGGAGCCCGACGCCTCGGAGCTCGACGGCCGGGAGATCGACCCTCCCCCCGCGGGGTGGCCGGGGTGGCTCGAATGGGCCGGCGACCGCTGGCCGTCCCTGGTCTGACCGCCCGGCCGCACCCGCGAAGCGCGACCCGCGTCCGCAACCCCAGGCGTACGCCCCCACCCCCCGCCCGCAACCCTGGGCGTACGCGAGGTGGCCACCGCTGCCCGACGCCGGAGGCCGAACCCTCCCTCGGGGACTGGACTCGCTGCAGGCCGTGGCGCTGACCGTGCTGGTGACGATGGCCGCCTCGCTCGTCCTGCTGCCCGCGCTGCTCGCGTTCTTCGGGCGGCGGATCCAGCGGCAGGTCCTCAAGCGCGCAGCGAAGGCCGAGGCCAAGGGCAAGGCGGAGGGGGCCCGTTGGCGGGCGCCGGTGACCCGGGTGCAGCGGCGTCCGCTGCCGGCGCCGGCAGGCGTACGACCTGCTGGCCGAGGGATGCGGCCCGGGCTTCAACGGCCCGGTGATGCAGCTGCTGGGCCGCGACGCCGGGTGGCTCCCGGCGCCGCCGGTCCGCCGGCTGCCGAAGTGTCGCCGGAGACCCGTACGGAGAACTGATATCCGTCGGCCGAAGCGAAGCCCGTCCCCCGGACGGTGGGCCTTCGCCGTGCGGCGGACACCCCCTCGTCACGGGGTCGCGGCGATCGTAGGATGTGCCGCATTACGTACACGGCAGCTGAGTGCAGCGCCGTCTCTGGGGGGAGATTCCTGTGACTTCCGTACCCGGCCCTGCCCGCGTCCGCCTCGGGCGCAGGGCCGCCGCGGCCGGCACCGCGGCCGTATCGCTGCTGGCCCTGCTCGGCTGGAACGCGTCCGCGCAGGGCGCCGATCCGGGGACGCCGCGGCGCGTCGGCACGGTCGTGTCCGGACAGGCCGACGGGGTGCGCGGCGCCCGGCTCGCCAACGGCGACCGGCTGGAGGTGCTGCCGCGCGGAAAGGGTTCGCCGGCGGCGGACTTCCGCGTCACGCCGGCCGGCGGCGACGCCTCCGGCAGCTACGCCTTCGCCACCCAGGACGGCAAGCTCCAGGTGCGGCCCACGGGGCTGCGCGAGCCGGTGGCGGCCACGGAGGTGGCGATCGACGCGCCGGACGAGCCGTCGGCGACGACGTACGCGGCCACCTACCCGGTCAAGCTGACGATCACCAACGCGGACGTGGTCACCGGGAACTTCTACGTCTGGAACCGCACCACGTGGACGGCGTACCCGGTCGAGTCCACCTACTACAGCCCGACCGCCAGCGTCAGCCTGCCCCCCGGCGACTACGTGGGCATCGCGCTGCACAGCGACTGGCAGCGCCCCAGCTATCTGATGACGCGGACGTTCCGGGTCGCCACGAGCGGCGTCACCGTGACGTTCGACGAGAGGGCCGCCAAAGAGGCCGCGATCAAGGTGAGCGACAACACGTCGGCCACCACCATGGACAAGGCCGTGTGGATCTCCGGCCCCAACGGGCGCCAGGCCGGGTTCGCGGGCGGCAGGGTCTACGTCACGCCGTTCTCCGTCGCCGGGCTGACGCTCCACATGCACGAGATGCTGGGGGCGAGCGGCGCCACCGCCGCCACGCCGAGCCCGTACCTCTACGACCTCACGCACTCCTTCAAGGGCACGGTGCCGAGCACGCCCGTGGTCCAGGTCGCCACGTCCGCGCTGGCCAAGACCTCGACCACGGTGCGGGCGCCGGGTGCCCGCACCCAGGCCGGGCTGCAGAGCGCGCCGAGGGTCCCGGGCGACTGGACCGGTGTCTACATCGGCGGCTTCGTCCCGGCGCCGGGCACCGTGACCGAATACATCACCCCGGGCGTCGCCTTCGGCCGCGGCTTCTTCTACGGCGGGCTCGGCTACAACGCCGCGGAACGCACGCTGCCGGCGGGTACATCCCCCGGCGAAACGCTCGGACAGGCCCCGTTCCAGCCGGGCCTCGCCGCCCTGGGCGGGTCCACCCGGCGCGCCGACGGGACCGTGCTCCTGTCCGAGCGTGCGGTCCTGGCCGACGCGGAGGGGCGGTACGGGTTCGACTTCGCGACGAAGAACTCCTTCCGGCTCACCTCCGGCGGCGTGACGTATGCCGCCGCGGACGACCTGGGCACGGGCGACTCCGCGGTCTCCACCCCCCTGCCCGCCGAGCCCGCGGAGTACCGGCTCACCCAGACCGTCAACAACCGCACCGGCTACACCCGGTTGTCCGCCATGCTGCGGAGCGAGTGGACCTTCCCGTCCTCCGGCTCCACGACCGGCGGCCTGCCGCTCATCGATCTCGGGCTGACCCTGGACGGTCTCGACACCCGCAACGCCGCGCCCGCCGGCGGGCAGGTGCACATCGCGGCCACCGCCGCCACGCGGGTGTCGCAGACGGCCGCCGAGACGGTGACGGCCGTCGAGTACTCGGCCGACGACGGCCAGACCTGGCAGGCGCTTCCCGTCTCCGCCGGTGAGGCCGTGCTGACCGTCCCCGCGACGGCCGCCTACATCTCGCTGCGCGTCACCGCCGTCAACGACGAGGGCGGCAGCCTGCGCCGGACGATCACCCGCGCCTTCGCCGGACCCGCCTCGCCCGCCTCCAGGACCGTGGGGGCCACCAGGATCAGCAACGTCAAGGTCAACGGCGGCAGCGCGGTCCGGCTGACCCCGGGAGCGCTGCAGCACTTCTACGTGACGTTCACGGCCACCGACCCCGCGGGTGTCGCCCGCGCGGGCGCGGTGCTCTACCACGGCTCGTACAGCGCGCCCGACGGCTACCTGTTCGAAAGCTGGGCGGCGACGTGCAAGCCGGTCAGCGCGACGACGTCGACCTGCACCTCGGAGATGGCCTACATCCACCCCCGCTGGCTGCTGCGGAACTCCCTCGCCGGCACCTGGAAGCTCGCCGCCTGGGCGGAGTCCGCGGACGGCGTGTCGTACACCGAGCAGCTCGCCGTGCAGAGCCCGCGGGTACTGCGCGAGGGGGCGGTGAAGGTCGACGCCACCCCCGAACCGGTGCTCAAGGGCCGCCTGTTCAAGGTCTACGGCAAGCTCCAGATCGCCGACTGGCAGCGGGACGTCTACGCGAACGCGGCCGGGCGGACGCTGCTGGTCCAGTACCGCGAGGCGGGCACGTCGACCTACCGGACCGTGCGGACCATGACCACCGACGCGACCGGGCACGTGGCCTACACGGCCACCGCCTGGAGGGACGGCTTCTGGCGGGTGCACTACCCCGGTGACGCCGGCACGCCCCCGCTCACCACCGCAGGGGACTACGTCGACGTGAGGTGACGCCACCCCGCCGATCACAGGGGCGCCGGATCAACTCCGGCGCCCCTGTTGCGTGTACGCGCACAAAAACTCGCCCCCGGCCTATTGACCAGTTATAAAACCCGTCAGTAACTTCGATGTGACGTCGCAGTAACTTCGAGCTCCAGACGGCCGTTGCACGGATCGCCCCCGCACGTCGGATTCGAATGGAGAATCAGATGACGTTCCGCGCACGCCCCCGTCCCCGGTCCCGTTCGCGAGCCCGCAGACTTGCCGTCACCTCGCTGGCGGGCCTCGTCGCCGCCCTCTCGCTGACCGTTCCGGCGACCGCCACCGCCACCGCCACGGAGCAGGTCGACTACGTCGCCCTCGGCGACAGTTACAGCGCCGGCTCCGGCGTCCTGCCCCTGGACCCCGCCGCCTCCCTGCTGTGCGCCCGCTCCATCCTCAACTACCCGCACGTCATCGCCGGCCGGACCGGCGCGAGCCTCAAGGACGTCACCTGCGGCGGCGCCCAGACCAAGGACTTCACCGAGTCGCAGTACCCGGGCGTCGGCCCGCAGCTCGACGCGCTCGGCACCGGCACGGACGTGGTCACGCTCACCATCGGCGGCAACGACAACAACACCTTCATCAACGCCATCCTCGCCTGCGGTTCGGCCGGCGTGGTCACGCTGGGCTTCGGCAGCCCGTGCGAGGACCTGTACGGCAGCACGTTCACCGACCAGATCACCGGCACCACCCTGCCCCGGCTGACCGAGTCGCTGCGCGCCATCCGCGCCAAGGCGCCGAACGCGGAGGTCGCCATCCTCGGCTACCCGTGGATCGTGCCCGCCGCCTTCGACTGGACCTGTTACGCCAAGATGCCCATCGCCCGCGGCGACATCCCGTACCTGCGCGACCTCCAGGCGACCCTGAACGCCGCCGTGAAGCAGGCAGCCGCCGCGACGGGCGCCACCTTCGTGGACATGGCCGCCGCCTCGGAGGGGCACGACGCGTGCAAGGCGATCGGCACCCGGTGGATCGAGCCGGTGCTCTTCGGTACGAACATCGTCCCCGTACACCCCAACGCCGCCGGAGAGGCGGCGATGGCGACGCAGGCGATGAGCGTGCTGAACCGGGTCTGACAACCCCGGGCGGGGCCGGCCGGCGTTCTCGTACCGGCCGGCCCCGCCGCCCTCACGCCGCCAGCGCGTGCTCCGTACGGGCCCTGACCCCGCGCACCAGCGCCAGGGTCGCCACCGCGGCCCCCACGCCGCCCACCAGGGCCGTCCACCACAGCACCGCCGGGCCCGCGGTGGTGTACAGGGCCACGCCCGCGGTCAGCGCGGAGAAGCGGGCCACGCCCCAGACCCACTGGAAGGCGCCCTGGTAGCGGCCGCGGGCGTGCTCCGGGGCGAGCCCCGCCACGACGCTCGCCGCGATGCCCGCGACGATCACCTCGCCCAGCGACCACACGACCACCGACGCGGCGTACCCCGCCACGCTGTCCGCGACCCCGGTCAGCGCCACGCCCACCGCGATCAGCACACCGCCCGCCGACTGCACGTACAGCTGCGGCAGCCGGGCGAGGAGGGAGGTGGCGAAGGGCTGGAGCGCCACGACGAACACCGCGTTCGTCGCCGCCATCGCGCCGTACACGGCCGGCGACAGGCCCGAGTCCTGGATGGCCAGCGGGAGGGCGACCTCGGTGAGGGAGTACACGAAGAGCTGCATGCCGAAGACGGGCATGAGCAGCAGCATCAGCCGGTCGCGCAGCACCACCCCGTAGCCGATGCCCGCGCCGGACGGGGCCTCGGTGCGCGGCGGTTCGCTGATCCGGACGGCCACCAGCGCGGCGAAGGCCAGCATCGTCGCGGCGTCCACGGCGAACAGCAGCCAGTACCCCTGCGCGGCGAGGAAGCCGCCCAGCACGCCGGCCACCGCGGTGCCGATGTTCACGCCCCAGCCGAACAGGGCGTACGCCCGGCGCCGGGCCTCCCCCTCGACGGAGTCCGCCATCAGCGCGTACGACGCGGGCCCCACCAGCGCGCCCGACGCGCTGAGCGCGAGCGCCGCGGCGGCCATCGTGGCCACCCCGGGCGCCACGAACAGCGCGCCCTGGGCGGCCGAGGCGGCGGTCAGGCCGATGAGCATGGTGCTGCGGCGGCCGATCCGGTCGGCGAGCAGTCCGCCGAGCGCCGGGCCGAGCAGGTTGCCGGCGCCGAGGGCGCCCAGCACGTACGTGGTCTCGGTGCCGGTGATACCGCGGTCGGCGAGGAAGAAGACCAGGAAGGGGCTGACGAGGAAGCCGAGCCGGTTGACGATCGTGCCGGCGAAGATGGTCCAGACGGTGGGCGGCAGTCCGCGGAAGGTGGAGAACATGCCGTAAGCCTGCGGGTCTTACCGGGGTCCCTCCTATTGATTAAGCTGGGACCGAATCCGATGAGGGGGCGTGACGTGGAAACCTGGCTGAGCTTCTCCGCGGCGGACATGGCGCAGATCCGGTTCGCCGCCTCTCCGATGTGGGAGGTCCTGACGAGCTACCGGATGCTGCGCGCGCCGGGCGAGCCGCCCGTCCACCGCCGCTGGCTGGAGCAGGTGCGGCCGCGGCTGGCGGAGACGGGCCTGGACCGCGGCTGGCTCGCGCTCCTCGCGCCGCCCACGAGTTACGCCGCCGACCTGCTGAACCCGGCCCCGCAGAGCCCCTTCCCGACCCTGGAGTCGGAGCTCGACGCGATCCGCCGCACCCCGGCCGAGCGGGTGCGCTCGGAGCTGGCCAAGCTGGCACGGGAGGATCCGGGACTGGAGCGCACCCCCCGCTACCGGCTGCTGCACGACGAGCCCGCCGCGATGCTGGAGAAGGTCGCCGCCGAGATCGAGACGTACTGGCAGCTGGCGCTCGCCCCGTACTGGGCGCGGATCCGCCAGGCGCTGGAGGCCGATCTGTTCCACCGCGCCCGCCAGGTCGCCGAGCACGGCGCCGGTCAGGTGCTCAGCGAGCTGCACGAGTCCGTGACCTGGGACGACGGCTCCCTGCGGCTGGTACGGCGGCACTGCGGGCTGACCCGCGGCGAGTACGGCTCCGGGCTGATCCTCATCCCCACCGCCTTCGCCTGGTCCCGGGTGCTGACGGTCTCCGTGGAGCCCGATCCGCCGCAGCTCGCGTACCCGGCGCGCGGCGTCGGCACGCTGTGGGAGCCGCGGCCGTGCGCGGTGGACGCCGTCGCCGGGGTGCTGGGGCGCTCGCGCGCGCTGCTGCTGCAGGAGCTGGACACCCCGGCGTCGACGTCGGCGCTGGCCCGGCACTTCGGGCTGTCGGCGGCCGGCGTCTCGCAGCACCTGACCGCCCTGCGGGACGCCGGTCTGGTGACGGCGCACCGCGCGGGGCGGTCGGTGCTGTACGCGCGGACGGCGGTGGCGGACGCGCTGCTGACGCCGTCGGCGGTGGCGGCGTAGGGCTCAGACCGTCAGACCGTCAGTACGACCTTCCCCCGCACCCGCCCCGACTCGCTGAGCCGCCACGCCTCCGCCGCCCGCTCCAGCGGGAACGCCTGCTCCACGCTCACCGTGAAGCGTCCCTCGTCGGCGAGCTGCGCGAGCGCGGTGAGGTCGGAGGAGTCCGGGCGCACCCACACGTAGTGGCCGCCCTTCTCCTTCGCGGAGGGGTCGGTGATCGACACGAGGCGGGACTTGTCGCCCTTCAGCAGGGACAGCGACACGTCCACGGCGTCCCCGCCCACGAAGTCCAGCGCCGCGTCCACCCCGTCCGGGGCGAGCGCGCGCACCCGGTCGGCCAGGCCCTCGCCGTACGTCACGGGCTCGGCGCCCAGCGAGCGCAGGAAGTCGTGGTTGCGCTCGCTCGCGGTGCCGATGACGCGGGCGCCGAGCGCGTGGGCGATCTGCACGGCGGCGGAGCCGACACCGCCGGCCGCGGCATGGGTCAGCACGGTGTCCTCGCTGGTCAGACCGATGCGCTGGATGGACTGGTACGCGGTGAGCCCGGCCAGCGGCACCCCCGCGGCCTGCTCCCAGCTCAGCGTGCGGGGCTTTCGGGCCAGCAGCCGGACGTTGGCGGTGACCAGTTCGGCGTACGCGCCCTTCTGGGCCCAGTCCTTGCGGACGTAGCCGTACACCTCGTCGCCGGGCGCGAAGTCGTCGGCGTCCAGGCCCACCCGCTCCACGACCCCGGCCACGTCCCAGCCGGGGATCATCGGGAACGCCGTCTCCATCAGCGGGTCGAGCCTGCCCGCGGCGAGCTTCCAGTCGACGGGGTTCACCCCGGCGGCCTTCACGCGGACGAGGACCTCGCCCGGGCCGACCTTCGGCTCGGGCAGGTCGACCAGGGCGAGATCGTCGGCGGAGCCGTACTCCTGCAGTGCGATTGCCTTCATACGCTGCCCAACGCGTGCGGGCGGGGGCAGGCTTCCCGGCGTGGGCCGGACGGGGGACGGACGGGGTGACCCGTCCGGGCCGACCCCCGTCACCCCAGCCCTTCATCCGTGCGACGACGCCGACAGCCGGGCCTGCTGCTCCTCCGTCAGCTTCACGTCCAACGCCCCCACGTTCTCCGCCAGATGGTCCGCCGAGCCCGTCCCCGGGATGGGCACCACCGTCGGCGACCGGTGCAGCAGCCAGGCCAGCGCGGTCTGCGCGGGGGTGGCGCCGACCTCCGCGGCGACGGACGCCACCGGGCCGCCCGGCCCCGCGTGGCCGCCCATGGCGACGGGGAAGAACGGCAGGAACGCGATCCCGTGCGCCGCCGTGTGGTCGACGACGTCGTCGTGGTCGCGGGCCGCCAGGTTGTACAGGTTCTGCACGGCGGCGATCGGGGCCGTCCGCCGCGCCTCCTCCAGCTGCTCCACGGTCACCTCCGAGAGGCCGATGTGCCGGACCTTGCCCTCCTCGCGCAGCCGCGCCAGCGCGCCCACCTGGTCGGCGACGGGGTACGCCGGATCCAGCCGGTGCAGGTGCAGCAGGTCGATCCGCTCCACCCGGAGCCTGCGCAGGCTGAGTTCGGCCTGCTGGCGCAGGTACGCCGGATGCCCCAGCGGCACCCACGCGTCCGGGGCGGGTCGTACGACGCCGACCTTCGTCGACACGAAGACCGAGTCCCCGTACGGGTGCAGCGCCTCGGCGAGCAGCTCCTCGCCGGCGCCCAGGGCGTACGCGTCGGCGGTGTCGAAGAGGCTGACGCCGAGTTCGGCGGCCCTGCGGAGCAGGGCGATCGCGGCCGGCCGCGTCACCAACCTCCCCGGACAACACAGCTAGGGCCTCACATCCATGTGAGGTTCCAGCGGATGTGAGGGGGATCACAGATGAAGATCGGCGAGCTGTCCACCCGGACCGGGGTGAGCGTGCGGCTGCTGCGTTACTACGAGGAGCAGGGCCTGCTGGAGTCCCGGCGCACCTCCGGCGGGCACCGTTCGTACGACGAGGGCGCGCCGGAGGTCGTCACCGGCATCCGGCTGCTGCTGGACGCGGGCCTGCCGACCCGGACGATCCGCGAGGTCCTGCCGTGCGTCGAGAACTGCGGCACGACGGTCGGCGACTGCATGGCCGACCGGCTGCGCGACCGGCTCGCCGAACTCGAGGCGCGGCTGGCCGAGCTGGCGACCACCCGCGACTCCCTCGCCTCGCTCCTCGCCGACTCGCAGCGCCTGGCCCCGCTGGAGGCGGCGGCCTGACCACGCGGCGCACCGGGTCCGGCTACCGTGGGCCGGATGGAGACCCTCGACGGCCTGGAGATCCGCTTCTTCGACGGCCCCGACGCGCTGGAGGCGTGGCTCGACGCGCACCACGGCCGGTCCGACGGCATCTGGGTGAAGATCGCCAAGAAGTCCAGCGGCATCCCCTCCGTCCAGCCGGACACGATGCTCGACGTGTATCTCTGCTTCGGCTGGATCACCGGTCAGCGCCGCCCCCTGGACGACGTCCACTATCTGCAGAAGCTCACCCCGCGCCGCCCGCGCAGCCAGTGGTCGAAGGTGAACGTGGCCCGGGTCGAGGTGTTGACCGCGGCGGGCCGGATGCGTGAGGCGGGGCTGGCCGAGGTGCGGGCCGCGCAGGCCGACGGCCGGTGGGAGGCGGCGTACGAGTCGCAGGCCAACGCCACGGTGCCTCCCGACCTGGCGGCGGCCCTCGCGGCCGACGACCGGGCGCGCGCCTTCTTCGACTCCCTGAACAGGACCGAGCGTTACGCCGTGATCGTGCGCCTGCTGCGCTCGCGCACCCCCGCCGCGCGGCAGAAGGAGCTGGAGCGGGCCGTCGCCCGGCTGGCCGCGGGCGACAAGGGGCCCCGATCCTGACGTAACGCCCGGTTCGCGGCCGAAAGTCGACCTGGGCCGACGGGCCCGGGCACCCCCTTGGCGCTGGCATGATGGAATGCGGTGCAGTCGAGGCTCCGGGAGGAATCCGTGGCACGGATGGGTGACGACGGCGGCCTGCTGTCCTGCGCGTTCTGCGGAAAGACCCAGAAGCAGGTGCGGAAGCTCATCGCCGGACCCGGACGGATCTGCATCTGCGACGAGTGCGTCGATCTGTGCAACGAGCTCATCACCGAGGAACTCGGCGACGCGAAGGGCGAACCGCTGCCGCAGGCGCCCGCGCCGCGCGAGATCCACGCCTTCCTCTCGACGTACGTCATCGGCCAGGAGGACGCGAAGCGGGCGCTGTCGGTGGCGGTCTACAACCACTACAAGCGCATCCGCGCCGCGGGCACCGACCACCCCGTCGAACTGGGCAAGTCCAACATCCTGCTGGTCGGTCCGACGGGCTGCGGCAAGACCCATCTCGTACAGACCCTGGCCCGGCTGCTGGGCGTGCCCTTCGCCATCGCGGACGCCACCGCGCTGACGGAGGCCGGGTACGTCGGCGAGGACGTCGAGAACATCCTGCTCCGGCTCATCCAGGCGGCCGACGGCGATGTGACGCGGGCCGAGACGGGGATCATCTACCTCGACGAGTTCGACAAGATCGCCCGCAAGGGCGACAGCCGGTCGCTGACGCGCGACGTCTCCGGCGAGGGCGTGCAGCAGGCCCTGCTGAAGATCCTGGAGGGCGCGGTGGTCAACGTGCCGCCGCAGGGCGGGCGCAAGCATCCGCAGCAGGAGTTCACGCAGATCGACACGACGAACGTGCTGTTCATCGTGGGCGGCGCGTTCGCCGGGCTGGAGGAGATCGTCGAGGCCCGGGCGGGCAGCCGCTCGATCGGTTTCGGCGCACTGACCGCGCCGGCCGCGCAGCCTGACTCCTCCCGGGTACTCCCCGACGATCTGCTGAAGTTCGGCCTGATCCCGGAGATCGTCGGCCGGCTGCCGGTGATCACCCAGGTCGAGCGGCTGGACAAGCACGCGCTCGTCCGCATCCTCACCGAGCCGCGCAACGCGCTGGTACGGCAGTACCAGCGGCTCTTCGAACTGGACGGCGTCCGGCTGGAGTTCACCGAGGACGCGGTGGAGGCCATCGCCGAACAGGCCCTGCTGCGCCGTACGGGCGCGCGGGCGGCGCGGGCGGTGCTGGAGGAGGTCCTCCAGCATCTCATGTACGAGGTGCCGAGCCGGGACGACGTCGACGAGATCGTCGTGGACCGCGATACGGTCCGGCAGAACGTCAACCCGACCCTGGTCCCCCGCCAGCGCCCGTCGGACGCGGACGAGGCCCGCGACAAGTCGGCCTGAGCGGCCACCGGCCCGGGGCTTCGGCGGGACCGCGGGGCGTGGTCCGCGTTACGCTCTGGGTATGACCTGGCGACATTGATCCTCACCTGATCCCGAGCCACGGCGGGCCGCGCGACGGCTGACGGCCGCGCTGTACGCCTATTCCTTCCTGGACGACTTCGTCCTGCTCTACCCCGTGTACGCGCTGCTGTTCGCCGACGCGGGGCTCGACATCGGCCGTCTCTCGTCGCTCTTCGTGCTGTGGTCCGTGACCGGGCTGCTGCTGGAGGTGCCCGCCGGGGCCTTCGCCGACGCCGTGTCGCGCCGGCTGCCGCTGGTAATCGGGCCGCTGCTGACCGCGGCCGGTTTCGCACTGTGGGTGCTGGCCCCCGGCTACTGGTCCTTCGCGGCCGGTTTCGTGCTGTGGGGCGCCAAGGGCGCGCTCGCGTCCGGGGCGCTGGAGGCGCTGGTCCACGACGAGCTGGCCCGGCTGGGCCGCGCCGGTGCGTACGCCCGCACGATGGGCCGCGCCCGCGCGGCGGGGCTGCTGGGCGTGATGGCCGGTACGGGCCTCGCGGGCCCGGTGCTGGGCGCGGGCGGTTACGCCGCGGTCGGCGCGGCCAGCGTCGCGGCGTGCCTGCTGACGGCAGCGGTGGCCGGGCGGTTCCCGGCGGTACGGAACGGGGGTGACGGGGACGACGAGCCGCCCCTGCGGTCCGCGTTCGCCGAACTCCGCCGCAGCTCCCGCGTACGCGGCGCCGTGCTGCTGATCCCCGCCGTCGCCGCGGTGTGGGGCGCCCTGGACGAGTACACGCCGCTGCTCGCCCGCGAGACCGGCGCCGCGGACACGGCCGTGCCCTGGCTGCTGCTGGTCGTCTGGGCCGGCGCGACGGCCGGCGGTCTGCTGGGCGGCCGGTGGTCGGAGCGCCTGCCGGGCGGCCGGCGCCTGGCCTGGCTGCTGGGCGGCTGCGGAGCCGCGCTGGCACTCGGTGCGTGGGTGCGGCATCCGGCCGGGATGGTGCTGGTGGGCGTGGCGTTCTGCGGTTTCCAGCTGGCCGGGGTGGTGGCCGACGCCCGGCTGCAGGAGCGGATCACCGGCCCCGCGCGGGCGACGCTCACGTCCTTCGCGGGCCTGGCCACGGATCTGGCGACGATCGGCGTGTACGGCGGCTACGCGCTGGCCGCCGCGCCCACCTCCCACGCGACGGCCTTCGCCGTCCTCGCCCTGCCCTACGTCGTGGCGTCGGCGCTCGCGCCGGTGCTGAGGAGGGCCTGGACCTCGCCGTAGCCGGGCGTGCCGCCCGGCGCCGCGGGGCACGGCAGCCCGTCCCGTACGGCCCGCGCGGTGGCGACGGCGTCGCCGAGTGCCCGCCGGTACAGCAGCGAGCCGAGGCTGATCCGGCGTACGCCGAGGGCGCGCAGCTCGGGGACGGAGGGGCCGGCGGGCGTGTAGAGGATGTTGAGCGGGACGTCGAGGGTCCGGGTCAGGGCGCCGATCGCCCCGGCCTCGGTCACACCGGGCACGAACACGCCGTCCGCGCCCGCCCGTCGGTACGCCCCGAGCCTCTCCCCCGTCCCGTCCTCCTCCCGGCCCAGCCAGTACGTATCGGTCCTGGCGTTCACGAACAGCTCCGGAACGGCCGCCTTCACGGCCGCCACCTTCGCCGCGTGCAACGCGGGGTCGGTGAGGGTGCCGTCGTCCCGCCCGTCCTCGAGATTGATCCCGGCGGCTCCGACGGCCCACAACTCCCTCGCCGTACGGGCGACTTCGTCCGGGTCGTCGCTGAAACCGCCCTCCGCGTCGACGCTGAACACGAACCCGCCCCTTCCCAGCGCGAGCGCCAGCGCGAGTGTCGCGTCCGCCGCCGCCCCGGTCCCATCGCGCAGCCCGGCGCCGGCGGCCACGCCCAGGCTGGTGGTGCCGACCGCGGGGAACCCGGCCGCTGCCAGCGCCGCCGCGGACGCGTAGTCCCAGGCGTTGGGGAGGAGGAGGGGCTCGGCCCGGTGGTGGAGACGGGCGAAGGGAGTCGTCATACGCCGATCCTGGGCCCGGGACAGTTCGGCGGCGGCCGAAGTGTCCCCGCGCCATCATGGCCGTATGCCTCTCGCCGACACCGCCGCACTGCTCGCCGACCCCACCCGGGCCGCCTTCTGCCAAGCGCTGCTCGACCGGCGGGCCTGGACGGCCGGCGAGCTGGCGCGGTACGCGGGGGTGGGCGCGGCGACCACCAGCGAGCAGCTGAACCGGCTGGTCGCGGGCGGTCTGCTGGCCGAGGAACGGCAGGGCCGGCACCGGTACGTCCGGCTGGCCGGACCCGAGGCGGCAGCGCTCGTCGAGGCGCTCGCGTCCTTCGCCCCGGGCGGCGACACCCCGCGCACGCTGCGCGAGGCGGGGCGGCAGCACGCCGAGGCCCGCGCCCGCACCTGCTACGACCACCTCGCCGGACGACTCGGCGTCGCACTCGCGGACGCACTCGTGGCGCGGGGCCTGGTCGCCGACTCGGCGGGCCTGGCGGTCACGCCCCGGGGCCTGGAGTGGCTGGCGGACACGTTCGGCGTCCGCCCGGCCGGAGGACGGCGCCCGTTCGTACGCAGCTGCCTCGACTGGACGGAACGCAGACCACACCTGGCGGGCGTGCTGGGCGCGGCCCTGTGCACAGCGGCATTCGAACGCGACTGGGTACGCCGAATCGGCACCGGCCGCGCCCTCGCGGTGACCCCCACGGGCGCACAGGCCCTCACCGGTCTACTCGCGCTACCGCAGGACGCCCTGGCCACGCCGCAGCGACCGCCCACCTGAGCCCACCCCGGCGACCGGAGCCGCCCACGCACCGGGGCACGTGGCGCTCCTGCGGAGCGGGCGGCGGCCGAGCAGGAGTGCGCGAGACGGATCGACTCAGGCCACACGCCCGCCGTGCCCCCACGGGCGCGGAAGCCCCGCCCGCCTGCTGGCCTTAACGCAGCACGCCCTGACGACGCCGACGCAGCCGCCGCCCGAGCCCAGCCGCCCCAGCGACCGGAGCCGCCGAGGGCTTGCCCGCGCACGGGGCGCGGGGCGCCCCGCGGAGCCAGTGGCAGCCGAGCAGGGCCGGTGACACCGGATCGGCTCAGGCCGCGCGCCCGCCGTAACCCCCGCCGACGCGGAGGCCCTCGACCGGCTGCTCGCCATACCGCAGGACACTCTGGGCCCACCGCCGCAGGCTGGCCGCCCAAGCGACTGGAGCCGCTGAGGACTTGCCCGCACGAGCCGCCCGCGCACCGGGACACGTGGCGCTCCTGCGGAGCGGGCGGCGGCCGAGCAGAAGTGGGTGACACGGATCGGCTCACGCCGCGCGCCCGCCGTGACCTCCACCCGCACGGAAGCCCACGCCCGGCTGCTGGCCCTAACGCAGCACGCCCTGACGACACCGCGGCCCGCCGCCTGAAGCGTTCGCACCGGCGACCGGAGCCGCTGGGGCTTGCCCGCGCACAGGGCACGTGGCGCTCGTGCGGGGTCGGCGGCAGCCGAGCAGGGCCGGGTGACACGGATCGGCACAGGCCGCGCGCCCGCCGAGGGCTTCGGCCGGCTGATCGGCGTACCGCAGGACACCCTGACCGCGCCGACGCGGCCCGCCGCCCGAGCCCGGCCGTCCGCTGCCCGCCCGTCGGCCGGAGGCGGTCCCGCGCACGGAGGCCCGCCCACGCGCCGGGGCGCGGGGCGCCCTGCGGGGCCGGCGGATGCCGAGCGCGAGCGGTTGCGGCGGATCGGTACGGGCCGCGCCATCGCCCGTAACCCCAACCGGGGCAAGGTCCTCGGCCGACTGCTCGACGTACTGCAAGGGCCCGCCGCCTGAGGCCAGCCGCATCAGTGGCCGGAGCCGTCGGGAGGCTTGGCCGCGCACCGGGGCGTGGCGCCGCTGCGGAGCCGGTGGCGGGCGAGCGGGAGTGGGTGCGGCGGAGCGGCACGGGCCGCGTGCTCGACGCAGCCCCCGCCGGGGCAAGGCCCTCGGCCGGCTGGTCGACGCACCGCAAGGCACCCTGAACTCGCCGGTGCGACGCGCCGCCTGGGACCGGGCCGCACCCGCTCAGGCCGCGCCCTCCCGGTGGGGGCGGTCGGGACCGCTGGGGTCCTGCCTGCGCTGACGCGCTTGCCCGCGCAGCGCGCGCGTGACGCCCCCCGGGGAGCCCGGCCGTCGGCGCGGCGCTCGACGGCAGCCGGGGGTTCGGGGGTGTCCCCCCGGAAGAACCCCCGGCCGGTCCCGTCACATGTTGATCATGTGACCCGCGAGACCGTGGATCGCCTCCTTGACCGCCTCGCCCAGCGTCGGGTGCGCGTGCACGTTGCGGCCGACCTCGTGGACCGTGAGGTCCCACTGCTGGGCCAGCGTCAGCTCCGGCAGCAGCTCCGTCACCTCGGGGCCGATCAGATGCGCGCCGAGCAGCTCGCCGTGGCGGTCATCCGCGATGATCTTGACGAAGCCCACCGCCTCGCCGAGCCCGTGGGCCTTCGCGTTCGCGGTGTACGGGAACTTCACGACCTTGACGTCGAAGCCCTTCTCCCGCGCCTGCGCCTCGGTGTAGCCGAAGGACGCCACCTGCGGCTGGCAGTAGGTGGCGCGCGGGATCATGACGTAGTCCAGCTCCATCGTCTCGACACCCGCGATCGTCTCCGAGGCGATGACCCCCATCGCCTCGGCCGCGTGGGCCAGCATCAGCTTGGCGGTGACGTCGCCGATGGCGTAGATGTGCGGGACGTTCGTCCGGCAGACGCCGTCGACCTCGATGGCGCCGCGGTCGGTCAGCTTCACCCCGGTCTGCTCCAGGCCGTAACCGGAGACCCGCGGCTGGAAGCCGATGGCCTGCAGCACCTTGTCGGCCTCCAGCACCTGGCTCTGGCCGTCCTTGCCGGTGACCGTCACCCGCACCTTGGGGCCGGAGTCGTCGATGCCGTCGACCCGGGTGCTCGTGAGGACGTCGATGCCGAGCTTCTTGTAGCGCTTGGCCAGCTCCGCGGAGACGTCCGCGTCCTCCAGCGGCACCACCCGGTCGAGGAACTCGACGATGGTGACCTTGACGCCGTAGTTGTGCAGCACGTACGCGAACTCGACGCCGATCGCGCCCGCGCCGACGATCACCATGGACTCGGGGAGGGAGTCGGAGAGGATCTGCTCCTCGTACGTCACGACCCGCTCGCTCAGCGCCGTACCCGGGACCAGCCGGGTGGTCGCGCCCGCCGCGATGATGCAGTTGTCGAACGTCACCGTCTCCGTGCCGCCGCCGGTGAGGGCGACCTGCAGCGTGTGGTCGTCGGTGAAGGTGCCGCGCCCGTCGAACTCGGTGATCTTGTTCTTCTTCATCAGGTAGTGGACGCCCCGCACCCGGCCGTCCGCGACCGTGCGGCTGCGCTTGTGCGCCTGGCCGTAGTCGAAGCTCACCTTGCCCTCGACCTGGATGCCGAAGGTCTTCTGCTCGTTGGTGAAGATGTGCGCCAGTTCCGCGTTGCGGAGCAGGGCCTTGGAGGGGATGCAGCCCACGTTCAGGCAGACACCGCCCCAGTACTTCTCCTCGATCACGGCGACGCTCTTGCCGAGCTGCGCCGCCCGGACCGCGGCGGTGTACCCGCCCGGGCCCGCGCCGAGCACTACGACGTCAAAGTGTGCAGTCATGCGTTCCAGACTAGGGCGTGCGGGCGGAGCCGGGCGGCGTCACCCCAGCGCCCCTCCCGCCCGGGCCCTGATGTGCGCCGGCGGCTCCATGCCCGGGGGCAGCGCCGGGTCCGGCACCGGGGTGCCGAAGGACGAGGTCACCGGGAGGTTGCCGGCCCACAGGCCGAGGGCCGCGTCCGGGGAGTCGCCGTCGTCGGGCGGGCCCGCGCTGATCTTCACCGAGGCCTCGGTGAGTTCGAGGGCCAGCAGCGTCGTCGCCGCCAGCTCCTTGCGCGAGGGCTGTCTGGCGTACTCCCACTGGCCCGGGGCGCACTGCTCGGTGAGCGTGCGCAGACCGCGGAGCTTCTCCCGCGGGTCCGTGACCGGACGGGGGACGCCGTAGACCATCGCGCTGCGGTAGTCGAAGCTGTGCTCGAAGACCGAGCGGGCCAGGACTATGCCGTCCAGGTGAGTGACCGTGACGCAGATCTCCGCGTCCGGGGCCGCGAGCAGGCTGCGGGCCGCCACCGAGCCGTGGAGGTAGAGCGTGTCGCCGTCGACGCCGTAGGCGGTCGGCATCACCCGGGGTGAGCCGTCCACCAGTACGCCGAGGTGGCAGATGAAGCCCGCCGCCAGCACCGCGTCCAGGTCCGCACGGCTGCGGCTGCCCTTCTCGCGCAGGCGGCGCAGCCGGGTCCGGTCGGTGACGGGCAGCTCGTCGGTGGTCATGTGCTGCTCTCCCCTGTGCTCATCCAGTGCCGATCACGCTTTGTACGCCGACCGGGGCATCCGCCGCCAGCGCATTACGCGCGCCGATGAGTATCCGGGCGGGCGTACGTCTACCCCTGTACCGGAGGCCGCCGCACCCGATGCGCGGGGGCCGCCACACCCGAAGGAGTGGGCCATGCAGAAGATCAGGACGTTCCTCTGGTTCGACACCCAGGCCGAGGAGGCGGCGGAGTTCTACACCTCCCTCTTCCCCGACTCGAAGATCACCGACGTCCAGCGCTACGGCGAGGCGGGCCCGGGGGAGGCCGGCACCGTGATGACGGTCGAGTTCGAGCTGGCCGGCACCCGGTACATCGCGCTCAACGGCGGTCCCGAGTTCACGTTCAACGAGGCGGTCTCGCTGTCGGTGGACTGCGACGGGCAGGCCGAGGTCGACCGGCTGTGGGCGGCGCTCACCGCGGACGGCGGCGAGGAGGGGCCGTGCGGGTGGCTCAAGGACAAGTACGGGCTGAGCTGGCAGATCGTGCCGGCGGAGTTCACGGAGCTGGTGCGCGACCCGGATCCGCAGAAGTCGGCCCGGGCGATGCAGGCGATGCTCGGGATGAAGAAGCTCGACCTGGAGCAGCTGCGCGCGGCACACGCGGGCCGGGAGGCGTGAGGTGACGGGGGGTCACGGCCCGCCGCCGGGAGCGCTCACGGCGTAAGCGCAAAATCACCCCTGCAACCGGACGCGATCACACGCAATGCGCGCACAAGTGACCCCTTCCGTTCGCCTTGGGGCATCGAGTGGAAACCAAGGGCCGGTCTGCGGCAGAGTGACCTGCTCCGCATGGGTCAGGGAGGTCCGCCGTGAACGGTGCCCATCCGTGGTGGCGGGGACCAAACTGCTGGATGCTGCTCGCACTGGCTGTGTGTACGGCGTCCGCCGTGCTGAACATCGAGGTCGCCGAGTGCCGCGCCACCATCGTGGTGCTCCTCGGCCCCGTGCTGGCGTGTCTGCGTCTGGACCGGCGCCGCACCGCGGTCGTCGCCGGCTGGGCGCTGCTCTGCGGGCTGGGCCCGCTGTGCGGCGCCCTGCTGTGGCCGGAGGTCTGGCCCGGGCTGGACGCGGGATCCCCGCTGAGCGCGGCCGGCCTGTGCGCGGTGTGCCCGCTGACGGTGTACGCCGCCTCGCTGCACACCGCGCTCAACGCCTCGCTGACCGAGATCACCCAGGTGGCACGGGCGGCCCAGGAGGCGATCGTGCGCCCGTTACCCGAGACCCTGGACGGGGTCCGGTTCACCCTCCGCGACCGCCCGGCGGTGCGGCAGTCCGTGTTCTGCGGTGATGTGTACGCCGCGGTGTCGGGGCCGTCCGGGGCGCGGCTGATGGTCGCCGACGCGTGCGGCCACGACCTGGGCACGATGCGGCTGGCGGCGACGGCCGTCGCGGGCTTCCGGGACCTGGCCGGAAGCGCCCCGGACCTGCGGGAGCTGGCCCGCGCGCTGGACAGCAGGGTGCGGCCGGAGCTGGGGCCGGAGGACTTCGTCACCCTGGTGCTGGCCGAGTTCCGGCCGGGCGAGGTCGTGCTGGCCAACTGCGGCCATCCGGCCCCGGTCCGCGCGGGCGGCGGGCGGGTGGAGCTGCTGGAGCCGGCGGCCCCGAGCCCGCCGCTGGGGCTGTGGCCGGACCCGGACCTGCAGCGGGTGCGCTTCCAGGCGGGCGACCGGCTGCTGTTCTACACCGACGGGCTCACGGAGCCCGCCGAGTACGCCGACGCGCCCTTCCCGCTGCTGGAGTACGCGGGAAAGGCGCTGGGCGAGCCGCTGCCGGCGGACGCGCTGGAGCGGATGGAGGCGCTGGCCGTGGACCGGGCCCGCGGCCCGGAGCGGGCGGACGACATACTGCTCGTGCTGTGCGAGCAGGCCGAGGAGCCCGACCCGGACCGGCGGGCGGCCGGTGGTCACTCCACGACGATCTCGACCGGGATGTTGCCGCGGGTGGCCCGGGAGTAGGGGCAGAACTGGTGGGTGGTCTCCACCAGGTCGCGGCGCACCGCCTCGTCGAAGTGGTCGGGGAACTCCACGCGCAGGGTGACGGCGAGCTCGAAGCCGCCGTTGCCGTCGGAGCCGAGCCCGACCTCGGCGGTGGTGGACACCTCGGAGACGTCGAGCTTCTTCTTGCCCGCTATGGCGCCCATCGCGCTGGCGAAACAGGCCGCGTAGCCGACGGCGAAGAGCTGCTCGGGGTTGGTGCCCGTGTCGCCGCCGCCCAGCTCCCTGGGCAGGTCCAGCTGGACGTCCAGCTTCCCGTCGGAGGTGAAGCCGCGTCCCTTGCGGCCGGTCGCGGTGCCCACAGCGGTGTACAGGGCGCTCATGGAGGTTCCTTCCGTCGGTATCCGTCACTGGACGGACAGCCCCATCACTGAACAGACAGGTCTGTCTGCCTTGCTTCGAACCAGATACTAGACAGACCTGTCTGGTACCGTCAAGGCATGGCCACGAAGACCCCCGCCCGCACCCGTGTCCTGGACACGGCCAGCCGGCTGTTCTACGCCGAGGGCGTGCACGCCGTGGGCGTCGACCGGATCATCGCCGAGGCCGCGGTGGCGAAGGCGACCTTCTACCACCACTTCAAGTCCAAGGACGAGCTGGTCACGGCCTATGTGGAGGACCAGGCCCGGCGCCACCGGGAGGCCGGCGAGGCGCTGTTCACCGCGTCCGGACCGCCGCGCGAGCGGCTGATGAGCGTCTACACCTATCTGGGCGAGGCCGCCGCGAGCCCCGCGTACCGCGGCTGTGTGTACCTCAACGCCGCCGCCGAGTTCCCCGATCCCGCGCATCCGGTCCGGCTGGCGGTGGCGGCGTACAGGCGCTGGTTCCGCGACCGGATGCGGGATCTGCTGGTCGCCGACGGGCATCCGGATCCGGACCGTACGGCGGACATCCTGCTCGTCCTGCGCGACGGGCTGGCGGCGGGCTTCGACCTGGACGATCCGGTGCGGCTACGCAAGCTGGTCCCGGACGCGGTGGGGCGCGTCCTCACACCTGCGGCGTCCGCAGGCTGAGCACCTGGGTGCGGCTCGCGGCGTCCACGACGACGATCCGGCCCTCCTCGTCGTACACCGTCACCAGCTCCCCGTGCACCCGCACCCGCTGCACCTCGCCGCCGGGCGGGAAGGACACGCCCGCCCACGGGGTTACGCCCCGCCGGTGGACGAGGGTGACGGACAGCGCGGACTCCTCGTCGAGTTCGAGGGCCAGGGTGTCGCCGTCGGTGAGGAACGCGCGGGTGTGAGCGGGCAGCGGGCCCAGCGTGGTGCCGTCGCGGCCCGCGGCCACCAGCCGTGCGCCGGACTGCGAGCGGTCCACGGTCAGGGTCTGACCGCCGGCCAGCAGGTTCAGCGGCGGCGCCGGCAGGTCGGCGCGGGCGCGCAGGGTGAGGCCCGGCAGCTCCCAGACCCAGATCTGCGGGACCGGGGCGCCGTCCCCGAAGGCGGGCGGGACGAGGACCGCCGCGGACAGCACCTCGGGGGTGCGGGCCAGACGCAGGACCGTGTGGTCGCGGTCGAGTTCGCGCCACAGGGCGCGGGGCGGGGCGGCGCGGGTCTCCAGGAACGCCAGTCCGTCCTCGTCCGCCACCGCCAGCACGCCGCCGTCGTACGACGTGGGCAGCGCCGTCACGCGCAGCGCCGCCCAGTGGCGGACCCGGCGGGTCGCCAGGTCCAGCCGGTGGAGGTCCGTGACCTCGCCGCGGTGCGTCGCCAGCAGCGCCGCGCCGCCGTGGTCGGCGGTGATCAGCCGGTGGGCGGGGACGTCCCAGGCGGCGCGGATCCGGCCGTCGCGGCCGAGGAGGCGGACGCCCAGCTCGCCGTGGGCGGTGAGCACCGTCGTACGGGACAGGGCGACGGCGTCCCTCAACGGCAGCCCGCCCGGGCGGCGTTCGGCGGCGAAGCGGGGCACGGTCCGCTCCGGCAGCGGCGGGGCGGGGGCGAGATCGGCGGACAGCAGCGGGTCGGCGCGCCCGCGCAGCCGCCGGATCAGGGCGGACCGGGCGTCGGCGTCCGTCTCGTGCGCGGCGGCGCGCAGTACGGCCCGCAGCCCGGCGGAGCACAACTCGGCGTCCAGGGCGCGGTCCTGCGGGTCGAGGGCGGCGAGGGTGCGCAGGAAGGCGCGCTGGTCGTGCCATTCCGCCTCGTCGGGGTGGCGGCCGGCGAGCAGCGCGCGGGCCTCGGCCGCGTGGGCCGGGTCCGGGGTGCGGGCCAGGGCGTACGCCAGCAGCAGCGGGCGGTGCGCGGCGTCGGTGTCCAGGCCCTGGCGGGCCAGGCTGACGGCACCGGCGCGCAGCTCCTCGGCGGGCCAGGCGGCCTCGATCGCGCCGGCGGTGTCACCGGCCGCGTACCGGTCGGCGGACCACGCCTGGCGCAGCGCTGCGGCTGCCTCGGGGTCGGTGCGCTCCAGCCGGGTCACGGCCGCCGCGAACGCGCCGCGCAGCCGGGCGACGCGCAGCGCGCGCCCGCGGTCGCCGGCCCGCCACCACAGCCGTACGACCAGCTCGGGGGCCAGGCGCCGGCCCTCGGCGAGTTCGGCGGCGAGCCGCAGCCGGCCGTGGCGCTCCAGCAGGGCGACCGCGGCGGGGGCGTCGTCGAGCAGGTCCGCCAGCACGAACGCCGCCTCGTCGACGCGGCCCTGGCGCTCCAGCGCCTCGGCGGCCTCGCGGTAGAGCCGGGCGAGCTTGTCGTACAGGCCCTCCTGGTACGGCATGGAGCCCCCGGCCGGGCCCCGCACCGGAGTCGGGCGCAGCGGCCCGAGCCGCTGCCCGGGCAGGCCCAGGCTGACACGGCCGCCGGCGGGGCCGCCGAGGGGGACCGCGCTGCGCAGGGCGTCCTCCCAACTGCGGCCCTCGAACAGGGTGGTGAGCCGGTCCAGGTACCGGCGCTGGCGGTCCAGCAGCCAGCCGAGGGCCGGGGAGGCGGCGAGCAGTCGCAGGAGGGGACCCTGTTCGGCACCGGCGCCGGGTGCTTCCTGCTCCAGCAGCCGCAGCATCCGCGCGTCGGGCTCCCCCACCCTCGCGGCCGACCGGATGTCGGGGTCGGCGGCCGGCTCGGGCTCCGCGACGGGAGTCGGCGGCGGTGCGGGGGGCTGGAGCGGGGTCAGCGGGGCGACGGCGAAGGCCGACAGGTCCAGCCAGTCGGCCGGGTCGACCGCGGGCAGTGCCCCCGTGTCGTACCGGCGCGGCTCGCCGTCCTGCGGCACCTCGGGGCCCGTCAGCGGCAGCCCCGGGGCGTGTTCGGCGCGTACGGACAGGGGCTCGGGCAGGGTCACGAGCCAGTCGCCGCCCGGCAGCCGGTGCACCGTGGTACCCGGGCGCCACAGGGCGAGCACCCGGGCGCGGGCCTCCGCCTCGCCGATCAGCGCGGTCGCCAGCAGCAGGGCGCGGGCCTCGGTCCGGCCCCGGAACACCGCGCTCACGAGCGCCCCCTGAGCACCAGCAGGGGCTTGCCCGTGAGGACGTCACCGACCTCGACGGACCCGCTCGGCCGCCGTACCGCCACCAGCGGGCGGCTCGGGTGTACGGCGGGCGGGTCGGGGGAGCCCGACCACCGGGTGAGGACCGCGTCGCGCACCGGGCCGCGCAGCCGCAGCAGCTGACCGGCCGCCGAGCGCGTCACCAGATGGGCGTGCCCCGCCAGCAGCACTGCCCCGTGCACCACTTCGCCCGCCTCCGACCGGCGGGAGGCGGGATGGTCGCCGTCCGGCGCCGAGAAGCGCCACTCCCGGCCGTCCGGCGACCAGGCGTACGTCCCCTGCGGGCCCAGCACGATCCGCATACCGGCCGCCTGCGAACCCGGGCGGTGCGCCAGGTTCACCTCCCGGGGGGCCTCACCGGGCAGCGCCCAGAGGATCTCGGGCGCCTCGGTGGGCCGCCCCTGCCAGCGCAGCCGCCACCAGGTGCCGGCACGGCGCAGCAGCAGGCCGTACTCGTCGCCCAGCAGCGGCTCCAGCTCGGCCGCGTCGTGGTCGTCCGGGTACAGGTCGCGGGCCGTCACCTGGAACTCGTCGGCGACCGGGAGCGGCCGGCCGACGGTGTGCAGACGCAGATACGGACCGGTGCGGACCAGCACCAGCAGCCGCCGCCCGTACTGGCACGCGGCCAGCGGCCGGCCGGGCAGCGGGTGACGGCGCGGGAGGGCGTGGACGGCGTGGTCCGGTTCGCGGGGCAGCGCCACGGTGACCAGCTCGGGCGGGTCATACGAACCGATCGCCAGCCGCGGCCCGTTGCCCGGGAAGACGAGCGGACCGTCCCCCGCGCCGGGCAGGGCGCGCGGGACCATCGGGGTGGCGCGGCGCCAGCCGTCGCCGCGCAGGATGCGTACGGAGACCGCGGGCTCCGGCAGCGGGAGGCGTATCTCGTGGCCGTCCAGGCGGGCCGTCACGGCGGTGGCGCCGGCGTCCGACCAGGCGGCCTCCGCCGTCCGCAGCACCCGGTGTCGGCGGACGGCGGGGTGCGCGGCCAGGGGACCGCCCGCGAGGATCCACAGCTCGTCGTCGCGGTCGAGGCCCTCTGCCCAGTCGGCGATCCGCAGGGGGTCGGGCTCGAACGGCGACCGCTCCCCGAGCCAGGCCGACAGCTGTCCGGGCAGCTCACCGTCGTGCCAGGCGCCGGGCTGTCCGCCCAGTACGCCGAGCAGCAGACCGGCCCCGCGGGCCTCGGCCCGGCGGTGGGCGACGAGCAGCGCCGCCAACTGGACCAGGCGCGCGGCGCCCAGCTGGGAGGGGCCGGTGTCGGCGAGGACGGCGATCCGCCCGCGCCGGGCCCGGGACTTGTGGGCGGGCGCCAGATGCAGCAGCTCGCGCTGGGCGGCGCGGCGCAGGAACTCCTCCGGCGCCTCCTCGGCGAGCAGCCACTCCGACATGAGCAGGCGCTCGGGGTGGCCGCGGTTGGTCAGCCCGTCGTACCCGTCGTGCTCGCCGTGCGGGCGTGCGGTGTGCGGCTCACCGCCGAGCAGCGCGTCGACGCCTCGGACGACCGGGCCGAGGGCGGTCGCGCAGGCGGTGTCGAGCAGCGCGAGCTGGGCGGCCCAGGGGGCGAGGTGCGGGGGGAGCCTCATGGGGTGGGCTCCCCGGACTCCAGAGGTGCGAGGGCCGGTTGGGCGGTGTCCGGCGGCACGGGGGCGGGGGCAGCGGATCCGTCCGTCCCCTCCGGGGCGGGGGCAGCGGACCGTACCGGCCCTTGCCGGGCAGGGGCGCCGTGGCCCGGCGCAGCCCCTTCTGGGCCGGGGGCTCCGTCGGTGGCGGTCAGGGCCGCCAAGTCCCGTTCGGTCACCGGCCGCTGCGGCGGCGCGGCGCACAGCAGGACGCCCGGGAGCAGGGCGATCAGGGTGTGGCCGCGCGGGGCGCGGGCGGCCGCCGCCCGGGCGACGAGCGCGGGGTGCGGCTCCACCCTCCGGTGCGCGGGCAGGTAGAGCCCGTGCTCGTGGGCGAGCCAGTGCACGCCGTCCGCCCAGGGGAGGTCGGCGCCGCCCACGTCGTCGGAGAGGACCAGCAGCCAGCCGTCGGCCGCCGCGGCGCGCAGCCGAGCGGTACGGCCGTCGGCCAGTCCGCGCCGTACGGCGTCGGCGAGCGCGACGGCAGCGGAGCCGTGGGCTGCCACGGCGGTGGCCGGCAGAGGCGGCTCGCGGGGGACCAGGCGGGGGGTGAACGCCGCTGCCGCCGCGGGGCGTTCGGCGGTGGGCCCGGTGCCGGGCGCCGCGCTGGGACCCGGCGCCGCGCCCGGGATGGCGTTCATGGCGCCGTCTGCGCCGCCACCGCGGCGGCCAGTCGGTCACGTACCGACCTCAGTCCCTCCGGCAACGCGTCCGCGGCGAAGGAGGCGTCGACCTCGCGCAGCGTGGCCTCCACCCGCAGCCGCGCGTCGCGGTCGTACGGGGGCAGGCCGAGGTCCGCGAGGAGTTCCGCCCCCGTGGCGGCGAGCCGCGCGGCCCGCGCCCCGGGACCGCGGCTCAGCTCCTCGGCGGTGTGCAGCAGGCTCGCGTTGCGGGCCTCGCCCAGCAGATCGGCGAGGGTGTCGCGGGCCAGGGCCTGGGCGTCGGCGGTGGGGGCGATGAGCGGGAGCACCCACAGGTCGGCGTCGGTGGCGGCCGTCCGCCCGTCGAGCACGGCCGCGGCGGCGATCAGCCGCTGGCTGCGCACGGCGCGCCGGTCGGTGAGCTGCACGCCGGCGCCGCGCAGCCGGCGTACGGCGGTGGCCAGTTGGAGCCGTACGCCGTCGAGGTCACAGCCGCGTGCGGCGTCGGCGAGCCGGTCGAGGGCGGGGAGCAGCCCCGCGCCGCCCACAGCCTGTGGACGGTCCGCGCCTTTCGGCTGGAACCCGTTCGCCGACCAGCCCGTCTCCAGCAGCTCCTCCAGCCGCGCGTCCGCGACCGGCTCCACGAACACCCGGGCCAGGAACCGGTCCGCGAAGGCCGCCAGCGCCGGATCGTCGGGCAGGGTGTTGGAGGCGGCGACACAGACCCGCAACGGGACGGCGAGTTCGGTGCTGCCGCGCCGGTAGGTGCGCTCGTTGAGCAGCCCGAGCAGCGTGTTGAGGATGGCTGAGGAGCCGAGGAACACCTCGTCGAGGAAGGCGACATCGGCCTCCGGCAGCATCCCGGCCGTCTCCACCTCGACGACGCCCTCGCGCAGCCGCCGCAGGTCGACCGGCCCGAAGATCTCGTTCGGCTCGGTGAACCGCCCCAGCAGATACTCGAACAGCCGCCCCCCGAAGTGCCGCGCCACCCGCCGTACCGCCTCGGACTTGGCGGTGCCCGGCGCGCCGACGACGAGCAGGTGCTCGCGCGCCACGGCGCACAGCACGACGGTCTCGGTCACGGTCTCGCGGTCGACGAGCCCGTACCGCGCGGCGGTTATGGCCTCGCGCACGGCACGGGCGTCGGCTGTCAGCTCCACGGACGGGAGTGTAGGAGCCGGATTCCCTTCTCCCCCACCGGTTTTCACACCACCCGGAACCGGTCGGCGAGGTGCCCGTACCCACCGGCCGTCCACACCTCGCGGCGGAACTCCGACACGCTGCGCGCGCGGGGATCGCCCTGGAAGTGCACCGTGCCGCAGCGCTTGCAGTACCAGCCCCGCTCCCACAGCGCCTCGGCCGCGGGCCGTCCCGCGGTGTCGCGGCGGAACCGGCTCCGCAGGTGGACGGCCAGGGCGATGAGGGCGACCGCCGCGAGGAAGGCCGTCAACGGGATCCAGCCGGGCACCCCTCCGGACCCGCCGTCCGCGTCGGCGAACCCGTCGTAGCCGCTGAATCCGCCGCTTGCCGAGTCGTTGTCGTCGCTGGTGACCAGATAGGCGATGAACGTGCCCACCGTCGCAAGCCCCGCGAGGATGCCCAGTCCTGTGACCAGGCACGACCATCCGCTCGGCTCGGGCTGCGGCGTGAGCTCCTTCGCGAGCAGCGACGCCTCGGTCCGTACGGACGTGTCGCCGTCGCTGTCCCGCACCCGCACCCGGCGGTGCCCGTCCCGGTACACCGCCGGGACCGCGGCCACCTTGTCGTCCCGCCCGCAGCGCGGGCAGGACAGGTCGGGGCGGTCCGGTCTGCCGTCCCGCCTGTTGTAGTCGATACGCCCCACGATTCCCCCCGCCGTGCCC
Organism: Streptomyces sp. NPDC051940; assembly: GCF_040680895.1. Lineage (NCBI taxonomy): Bacteria > Bacillati > Actinomycetota > Actinomycetes > Kitasatosporales > Streptomycetaceae > Streptomyces > Streptomyces sp. NPDC051940. The sequence goes on from NZ_JBFAXR010000001.1 coordinate 111,920, forward strand.
GCCGGATCATGTGCTTGCTGCCGGAAGGTAAGTCGCGTACCGGACCGCCCCGGTTCCGCGATCTCAGACCGCGACCTCCGCCTCCTCGTTCGGCGCGAGGCTATCCATGAACGAGCTCACAGAGAAGACTGCCCGCCCCGGCCCCGCCGGCCCGTATCCGGGAGGCGAGGACAGCCCGTGCTTCTCCAGCGTCGCGCGGTACGTCTCCAGCAGCCGGATGTGGTACTCCAGCGGCGCGCCGTTCGGGTTCGCCTTGCCCAGCGGGGTCGTCGGCTCGGGGCACCAGGTGGTGAAGCGCGGCACCACGCCGTGCGACATGAAGAAGTTCAGGCCCTCCTCCGTGGAGGCGATGGCCTCGTCGACGGTCGTGAAGCCGAAGGGCTCCGCCATCTCCACGCCCGCGACGAAGTTGGGGATGACGTTCTCCGCGCCGAAGACCTCCGTCGAGTCGAGGATCCGCTTGTGCCACTCCTCGCGGCCGACGTAGCGCTCCTTGCCGGGGCAGTACAGCTCGAAGAGGCGCTTGTCCCAGACCTCGAAGTTCGGGTGGTAGATCTTCACGCCGTAGTCGTGGAAGCGCTTGACGTCGTCCTTCGGCAGCGCCTGTGCGACGACCTTGCCGATCCAGCGGTCGGGGAACATCTCCTCGATGGCCTTGGCGTACGAGCCGTAGAAGTCGGCCTCGTCCTGCCCGCCGATGTGCGAGGTGATCGCGCCGCCGGTGAGGGTGTACGCCGTGGAGGTGCGGGCCGTGTCGTACCGGTCGATGATCTGCAGCGCCTCGAGGATCTCGTCGGAGGGCTTCACCCCGGTGTACGGGCGGCCGGCGGCCTTGTGCTGGCGCCAGTTGTGGTTGATGTCGCAGTACTGGCACTCCTCCTTGGCGCCGAAGTACTGGCAGACCCGGAAGACGGTGAGGTAGATCAGGTAGCCCCACTGGATGGTGGGCGCCACCTCCATCACGGACTTCCCGTTGGAGAGCTTGTGCCGGTAGTAGTCCGGCATCGGCGGCAGGCCGACGTCGGCGATGCGGGCGCCGTCGAGGTAGAGCCCGAGGCTGCCGTCCTCGCCCGCCTTGACGCGGTACGGCGATTCCGGGTTCACCCGTACGGAGACGACCGTGCGGCGCATGTCGTACGAGCCGCCGGTGAGGACGATCTCCTCCGGCGGCCGGTTCAGCGCGGCGGCGCCCAGCTCGGGCAGGGTGCGGTGGTCGAAGGAGAAGATGAAGTACGACTTGGGCTTGACGTCACCGTCGTCGCCCCCGCTGAGTGCGGACTCGTCGAAGGCCATCCCGCCCCGGAGGAGGTCCTCCTTGATCACGGCCTCCCGCGGCACGTGCGGGAAGCGCTCCATCAGGTCCTCGATGACCGCGGTGCGGCTCAGGCTCTCCATGCGCTGCTCCATCCCCAGACTCCTGGCGGACTCTCGTTGCCTGCTGTGTCTGCGTTTCTCCCCCTCCATTGAACGCGTTCGAGCCGCGGCTCCCGACAGGGGGGCCTGTTTTCGGTTGACGCGCCGCCGTACGGCGGGCTTGGGTGGGCGCGTGTCGCAGCTACGGATAGAGCAGGTGGAGGGCCAGGACGCGCTCGTCGCGGCGTGGCGGCTCGTCCACAACACGATCATCCCGAACCACCAGCTCACGGCGGACGAGATCCGCGAGCGCAGCCGCCGCAACCATCTGGAGGTCGCCTGGCTCGGCGACACGCCGGTCGGCTGCGCCACGGTCCGGCCCCCGTCGGACGACCCGGAGGTCGCGACGGTGATCGCCCGGGTGCTGCCCGCGCACCGCGGCCGGGGCTACGGCTCCGAGCTGTACGGGCGGGGGCTGGCGAAGGCGGCGGAGCTGGGCGCCGCGGTGGTCGAGACGCTGGTGCTGGAGCAGAACGAGGCGGGTCTGCGCTTCGCCCTGAACCGCGGCTTCGCGGAGATCGAGCGCTATCCGCTGCCGGGCGACGTGATCGAGATCGCGCTCGGCGGCCGGCTGTCCGAGCTGCGCCGGTAGCTGCTCCCGGCGACGGAGCGGAGGGCTTCCCTCCACAACTCGTGGAAGAAATCCGGCCGGTCGCGGAATGATCTAACCGTCTAAAGAACTTTAAGAGGTTAGACACGATCGCCACGGCGATCCCCCGCACCGGACGGAGAACCCCGATGACCATCCGCCACCGCACCGCGGACATCGACGGCCTGCAGGTCTTCTACCGGGAGGCCGGCGACCCGGCCGCCCCCACGCTGCTGCTCCTGCACGGCTTCCCCACCTCCTCCGTCGCGTACCGGGGGCTGATGGAGGAGCTGGGCGACGAGTTCCATCTGATCGCCCCCGACTACCCCGGGTTCGGGCTCAGTTCGGCGCCGTCCGCCGGCGAGTGGGCGTACACCTTCGACCACCTCGCCGACATCGTCGGCAAGCTCGTGGACCGGCTGGGGCTGACCCGTCACGCCCTCTACGTCCACGACTACGGCGCCCCCGTGGGCTTCCGGCTCGCGCTGCGGAACCCCGAGCGGATCACCGGGATCGTCACCCAGAACGGCAACGCCTACGACGAGGGCCTCACGCCCTTCTGGGAGCCGGTCCGGGCCTACTGGGCCGACCCGTCGGCGGAGCACGGCGACGCGCTGCGCGGGCTGCTGACCCGCGAGGCGACGCACTGGCAGTACACCCACGGCGTACCGGACCCCTCGCTGGTCGACCCGGCGCTGGAGCTGCACGACCAGGCGCTGCTGGACCGGCCCGGCAACCAGGAGATCCAGCTCGCGCTCTTCCTGGACTACGGCACGAACCCCGGGCAGTACCCCGACTGGCAGCAGTACCTGCGGGAGCACCGGCCGCCGGTGCTGGCGGTGTGGGGGCGGGGCGACGAGATCTTCGGGCCGGAGGGCGCGCGGGCCTTCGCCCGGGACGTGCCCGAGGCCCGGATCCAGCTGCTGGACGCCGGCCACTTCCCGCTGACGACGCGGCTCACGCAGAGCGCGGGGCTGATCCGCGGCTTCCTGCGGGAGCTGGCGGACTGACGGGGGTCCTGCTACGCGGTCCTCTCGGCCCTCTACTCGAACCTGTTACGCGCACGGCTCCCGCCCGCCCTCCGCGGGCGGGGCCCGCCAACCTCCCGGAGACTCCCATGACCACCGCCCCCACCCCTCAATCCGGCGTGCCCGCGAGACCCCCCGTGTCGGCGATAGCCCTCGCCACCGTGGCCACCACCGCCGGCCTCTTCCTCCTCGCCGCGGCCGCCGCGGCGACCGATATGGCGCTGTTCGCCCTGCCGTTCGCCGCCAGCGCGGCGATCGTGGCGGTGGCGCCCGCCCTGCCCTTCGCCCAGCCGCGCAGCATCGTCGTCGGGCATCTGGCGGGCGGGACGCTCGCGCTGGGGGTCACGGCGGTCGCCGGGCCGTCGGTGTGGACGGCGGCGCTGGCGGCGGGCCTGGCCACCGCGCCGATGCTGCTCCTGCGCGCACCGCATCCGCCGGCGACGGCGACCGCGGCCCTGGTGGGGCTGACGGGTCCGGCACCGGAGTTCCTGCTCAACCCGGTGCTGCCCGCCTCCGCGGTCGTCATCGCCGGCGGTGTGCTGCTCGGCCGGCTGCTGCCGGGACGCCGCTATCCGGCGTACTGGCGCTGAGGGGTCTCGGCGGACTCCTCCCGGACCCCGATCCGGCCGTGCAGCCGGCGCAACGGGGCCGGCGCCCACCAGGCGCGGCGGCCCAGGAGCGACATCGTGGCGGGCACGAGGAGCATCCGGACCACCGTGGCGTCGACCAGCACCGCCAGCGTCAGCCCCAGGCCGATCTGCAGGATCGGCGAGAAGCCACCCGTCATGAACCCGGCGAACACCACCGCCAGCAGCAGCGCCGCGGAGCTGACCACGCGGCCGGAGCGCCGGAGGCCCTCGACGACGGACCCGGCCGCGTCACCGGTCGCCTCGTACTCCTCGCGCATCCGGGCCAGGATGAACAGTTCGTAGTCCATGGCCAGCCCGAACGCGATCGCCGCGATCAGCGGCGGGGCGGTGAGGTTGAGCGCGCCGAGGCCCTCGCCGCCCAGCCAGGACGCCAGATGGCCGTCCTGGAAGACCCAGGTGACCGCGCCCAGCGCCGCACCGAGGCTGAGCAGCGTGGTGGCGATGGTGCGCAACGGGATCAGCAGCGAGCCGGTGAAGGCGAAGAGCAGCGCCGTGATGCCGAGCAGGACCACGGCGACCGCCCAGGGGGCGCGCGAGGCGAGCGAGGACTGGAAGTCGACCAGCTTGGCGGCGACGCCGGTGACCTCGACGGGCTCGTCGCCGCGCAGTTCGCGGATCTCGCGGACCAGACGGGTGGCGGCGGGGCCGTCGACGTGGCCCTCCGGGGTGAGCTCCAGGACTCGCGTGCCGTCGTCGAAGGTCCGGGCCGAGGCGGCCGCGATCCCGGGCAGGGCACGGAACCTGGGTTCGCAGTCGGGGTCCGTGCCGGGGCGCAGGACGACCCGGACGGGGCTGATCGCAGTGCCCTGGGGGTAGTGGTCCGCGACCGTGTCGTACAGGCCGCGCGCCTCCGTCCCGCGGGGCAGCGAGCGGGCGTCGCCGACCGCCGTGTGCATCCCGAACGCGGGCAGCGCGAGGACGACCAGGCCGGCACCGACGGTGCCGAGCACGGTGAGGCGGCGGGCGGCCGAGAAGCGGGCCAGCCGGGCGAACAGCGCCCCGCCGCGCTCGGACTTCGCCGGCCTGATCCGGTGGCCGAACCGGGTGAGCAACGCGGGCAGCAGGGTCAGCGCGGCCAGCATGTCGACGACGACCACGGCCGACGCCGCCAGGCCCATGCTGCGCAGGAACGGGCTCGGGAACACCGTCAGCCCGGCCAGGCTCACGGCCACCGTCAGCCCGGAGAACAGCACCGTCCGCCCGGCCCTGGCCACCGTGCGCCGCACCGCCTCGGCCACGTCGTCGGTGGTGCGCCGCTCCTCGCGGAAGCGGACCACCAGCAGCAGCGCGTAGTCCACGGCGAGGCCCAGGCCGAGCATGGTGACGATCTGCACGGCGTACACGGAGATGTCGGTGACCTGGCTGAACCCGTAGAGCGTGAGGAACGCCCCGGCCACCCCGCCGACCGTGACGATCAGCGGCAGCAGCGCGGCCCGCAGCCCGCCGAAGATGAGCAGAAGCAGGACGAGCACGGCCGGCAACGTGATCAACTCGGCCTTCGCCACGTCCTCCTGGGCCCGCCCGCCCATCTGTACGCCGAGCAGCGGCCCACCGCTGGCATACACCTGGGGCGCGGCGTCGATCTCCGCGATACGGTCGGCGGCGTCGCCGACGGTCTCCTCCTCGTCATCGTCGTCGAGGCCGCCCTTGAGGGTGACGGGGATCAGCAGGGCGCGGCCGTCGTCGGCGCGCAGGCCCTCGGCGGTGTACGGATCGGGCACCTGGGCGATCCCCGGGTGCCGGCGCAGATCGGCGACCGCCCGGCCGACCTGGGCGCGGACGGTCGCGTCGTCGACGTCCGTGCCTGCGACGACGCCGGTGACCGTCGCACCGTCCGGGGCGAGTTCGCCGATGAGCTCCTCGGCCCGTACGGACTCGCTGCCCGGCACCTCCTCCACGGTGGCGGTCAGATCCTCGAAGACGCGGGTGCCGATACCGAAGCCGAGGAGCAGCATCAGCAGCCAGACGAGCATGACGGTCATCGGGCGGCGGGTGGCCGCCTTGGCCAGTGCGGTTAACATCTGCCCCTCCCGGGACGGCTCTTGGACTGTGGTGACGTCCTTGAGCGTCGTCCGTGGAGGGGTGCCGGCGGATCGCCGGAGGGAGCGGTCCTACGGTCTCGCCCGCACGGGGGAGGGGGCGCTCCGCCTCCCTCGCGGGAGGGAGTTCAGTCGTCGTCCGGCTCCCCCGCGACGACCAGACCCGTCTCGTACGCGCAGATCACGGCCTGCACCCGGTCACGCAGGCCGAGCTTGCTCAGCACATTGCTGACATGGGTCTTCACCGTGTGCTCGCTGACCACGAGACCGGCGGCGATCTCGGCGTTGGACAGCCCCCGGGCCAGCAGGATGAGCGTCTCGCGCTCGCGCGCGGTGAGCCCGTCGAGCCGGGCGTCGGGCGCGCGACCGGCGCCGGCGCCCGGGGCGTGGCGGCGCCGGATGATGTCGGCGACCAGCCGCCGGGTCACGGAGGGCGCGAGCAGGGAGTTCCCGGCCGCGACGACCCGCACGGCGTGCACGAGGTCGTCCCGGCGCACGTCCTTGAGCAGGAAACCGCTGGCCCCGGCGTACAGCGCCTCGTACACGTACTCGTCGAGGTCGAAGGTGGTCAGCATGATCACCCGGCACCCGCTGTGCTCGCAGATCCGCCGGGCGGCCTCCAGCCCGTCCATCACCGGCATCCGGATGTCGAGCAGCGCGATGTCCGGCCCGTGCAGCCGCACGGCCTGCACCGCCTCCGCCCCGTGCCCGGCCTCGGCCACCACCTCGATGTCCGGCTGGGCGTCGAGGATCATGCTGAACCCGGATCGCACCAGCTCCTGGTCGTCCGCGACGACCACCCGGATACTCACCCGCGCCCGACGACCGGGGCACCAGGAGCACCTAGAGCCCCGGCGGTACCGTTCGACGGCACCGGAAGCCGTGCCGTGACCTGGAACCCCCGGCCGTCCGGTCCCGGGCCGGCCGCCGCCGAACCCCCGCAGGCCGTCGCCCGCTCACGTATCCCCACCAGCCCCTGGCCGCCGCCCGCGCCGGGCTGCCGCCCGGGAGCGCCCGCCCCGTCGTCCACCACGGTGACCACCAGTTCCCCGTCCCCCCAGTCGAGCCGCACCTCGACGGCCGAGGCGCCCGCGTGCTTGAGGGTATTGGTCAACGCCTCCTGGACGACCCGGTATACGGCAACCTCCGCGTCCGGATCCAGCGCCCGCACCTCCCCCTCGGACCTCAGCTCCACCCGCAGCCCCGCCCGCCTCACCTGACGCACCAGCTCCGGCAGCCCGGCCACGGTCGGCTGCGGCTGGACGGACACCTCCTCCCCCTTCAGCACGCCGAGGATCCGCCGCAGCTGGCCCATCGCGTCCCTCCCGGAGGAAGCGATGGCGTCGAACGCCGCCTCCGCCCGCGCCCGGTCATGCTGCAGCGCCACCGGACCGGCCTCGGCCTGCACCACCATCAGGCTCACCGCGTGCGCCAGGATGTCGTGCATGTCGCGGGCGATCCGGGCCCGTTCCTCGGCCGCGGCCCGGGCCCGCTCGCTCTCCCGCTCCCGTTCCAGCCGGCGCGCCCGGTCCTCCAGGGCGGAGGTGTACGCCCGCTGCAGCCGGGCCAGCACCCCGAGCCCGTACGCGCTGGCGATGGTCAGCAGATGAAAGGCGTACTCGAACGTCTCCGCGTGCTCCATATGCCACAGCGTCAACGACGCCCCCGCCAGCCAGCCCGCCACCATCGACCGCCGCTGCCACGGCCGCCCCAGCGCGGCCAGCGTGTACAGGGCGACGAGCCCGCCGTAACTCACATCCGGCGGCGGCGCGTGGTGCAGCGCCATGGCGACCGTGCACACGGTCACCGCCCAGGTCACCGCGTACGGAGCGCGCCGCCGCCACGCCAGGGGGAGCGCCGTACCCAGCACCAGCAGCCAGCCGGCCCAGGTGACGGGCGAGTCGTCGTCCTTCTCCGGAAACAGGAACTGCACGGAGGCGGCGGCCAGCACGAGGGCGGCCAACGCCCCGTCGAAGACGTAGGGGTTGGCACCCCTCAGCCGCCGCACCCAGGGAGACCAGGCTCCCTGGAGGGACGAGGCGGACTGGTGGGATGGGGAGGGAGTGACCATGAGCGACTCCTCGGGACGGGAGGCGTGCGCCGCCAGTATCAGCTCACCGCGGGTCACCAGTCCTCACCGGTGCGAGGGATATCCCTCGGCCGTGAGAGGGAGCCCCATGGCCGGGCGAGGGAGCGCCAACACCACCGGACATGCGGGGTGTCACCCCTCCCCCGTCCCCCACTTGCGGACCTCGGGGTCGTCCGCGGAGTCGTATATGAGCTTGCCGGCGGCGTCGTATCCCCTGACCCGGGGCCACCTGTCCGCCTCTTCCACGAACTCCCCGGTGGCGACGTACCACCCGTGATCCAGGATCGCCTCCCGGGTGTCGCTGCCATAGGTGACCGTCACCCGGGCCACGGAGTCGTCGACAGCGCCCGTGCCGACCCACCGGCCGGGACGATCCGCCGCGGGATCCGAAAATCGAGCGATTTGCCCGAAGCCATTCATTTCAGGCTCGACCGGTCCGCCCACCGGACGCAGTGTCCCGGGTTTGGTCAGGCTTCCTTTGGTACTGCCCGCCCATCTGATGTCGCCGCCTGGCAGTGTGCACACCTCCTGGACCGACCAGTTGTCATCGACCAGGACGACGGTCACGGCCGGTCGGCGTTCGGGATACGCCTCGGGGTGCGGCATCACCAGTCGTCTGGCGGAGTTGTGAAGGTAGTCACTCGGCATCGCGAAGAGGATGCGCAGGTCGGCAGGGGTGTACTCGCCTCCGTCGGGGTTCTCGTGGGACTGCGATGCCCAGCACGTCGATGCCACCCGCCGCGCCTCCTCCAGGCTCACACCGTCGACCAGTTGCCCCGGCGAGGCAGGACCCCGGAAGCCCAGGGCCGGCACTGTCGGACTACTCGACGCAGCCGGCGGCTTCGGCGAAGGCGCCCCGCGCCCAGGCCCGTGCTGCAGGGCGATGGCCACCCCCGGCGCCGCTGCCAGCAGCGCCAGCCCCGCCCCCAGCGCCGCCCTCCGGCGGCGACGCCCGGCCCGCCCCCGGCGGACGATCGCACCGTACGGGGTCGGCCCCGGCGTCATACCGCCCGCGCTCCGCGCCAGTTCGCGGCGCAGCAGCTCCTCCAGGGCCGAGGACTCATCGCCGCCGCCGGTGTCCCCGCGTCCCGGCGTCCCGTCGATCGGATCGTTGCTCACAGCACACCTCCCCCGCGTGCGGCCGCCAGGCCGGGAACGGTACGTAGTCTCGCCAGGCCCTTGGCGGCCTGGCTCTTGACGGTGCCGGGCGAGCAGCCGAGGATCTCCGCCACTTCCCCCTCCGAGTAGTCGTCCCAGTAGCGCAGCACGACCACCGCCCGCTGCCGCGGCGGCAGTTCGGCGAGCGCGGCCATGAGCAGCTGCCGTTCCTCGGTCCGCGACTCGGTGTCCTGCCGCGCCGGCCCGTCCGGCGGTATGTCCGTGAGCCGCTCACGCACGCGCCGCTTGCGGAAGCGGTCGCTGTTGCAGCTCACCAGCATCCGCCGGACGTACGCGTCCACGTTGTCGCTGCGCCGCACCCGCGGCCACGAGCGGTACGCCTTGGCCAGCGCCATCTGCGCCAGGTCCTCGGCGTCGTGCACGTCACCGGTCAGGAGATAGGCCGTGCGCACCAGGCGGGGCCATCTGGCCCGGACGAATTCCTGGAAGTGCGCCTCATCCTCAGATCGCATTCAGCACCCCCTCGCCCTCCAGACCACCTTTTTCGCCGATCAGGTTGCCCGCCAAGCAAAACTCTCCGGAGAGAAACGCGAGAGGCGGCCCCGGACTCCCGGAGCCGCCCCGTCACGTGGGGCCTCATGCCCCGTCACACCACCGAGGGCCTCACGCCCCCGTCACACCACCGAGGGCCTCATGCCCCCGTCACACCACCGAGCGCCTCAGCACCCCGCCCGGTCCTCCGTCAGGAACCCCTGCACGGTCGCGACCACCCGGTCGTAGCACCCGTCCGTGCCCGTCAGCCGGTAGTGCTCCCGCGACGTCCCCACCGCGTGCCGCTCCTCCCGCGGCACGCCCAGCGTCCACGACGCGTCGCCGTCATAGGTGTCGTCGAGCCGCGACGAGGAGACGGTCACCCCGTCCCGTACCACCGAGGTGGCCGCGCGGTCGGCGAGCTCCATCACGGTCCGCAGCCGGTCGGCGGAGTCGACCGTGATCGTCCCGTCCATGCTGTACGTACGGGCCGTCGAGGTCACCGTCGTGCGGCCGCCGGCCGCCACGGTCACCTTCTCCGTGTCCCGCCACAGCGCGGACAGCTCGTCGTAGTTCTCGCCCTCGGTCCAGGTGTGGTCGGAGGCGTTCCACAGGGTGCGGTCGACGGTCGTCGAGACCCGCCCGTGGGAGGTGTCGACGTACCCGGAGACGGTCAGGGCATGCGAACCCTTCGCCTCGAGAGTCAGCTCGGGGTCACCGGACGTGAACTCGTCGGAGACCTCCGGCTGCGCGGTCCGGTGAGCGGTCAGACCGCCCGTCACCACGGACGATCCGGCGTCCTGCCACACCAGCACGTTCGTCGGCAGGCTCCAGCCGGACTGGCCCTGCGGCACGCCGAGGACGGAGACCTCCACCCGGTGCGGGCGCCCGTCGTTCAGCAGCCCGGCGAACGGCGTCAGGTCGTAGCGCACCGGCTGGATGTCGAAGGCGCGCGGCGCGGGTATGACGTACCAGAGGAAGGGGTTCGACCAGCCGCCCGTGTAGATGTGCGGATACGGCGCGGCGATGCCGGCCAGCTCCCCGTCCACCCGGATCTGCACCTCGCGGTACGGGCCGTCGGACGCCTTGCAGGAGTAGGGGTGCGCGTCGGGCACCGTCGTGTACCAGAACTCCTCGCAGCCGCCGCCCGACCCGGTGGCGTACACCTCGGCGACGATCCGCTCGCTGTTGCGCGGGGTCGTCAGGTCGCCGCTGTAGGTGGTGCCCTCGTTGCGGGCACCCGCGAGGGTGAGCACCCGGTCCGGGGCGTCGGCCTTCTGCCCCGCGTAGAAGGTGAGGGTGACCTTGACGTCGAGGACGCCGGTGTACGTCTCGTTGACGACGTTCCCGATCAGCATCTCCACCGGCTGCGGACCGGCGAAGGTGGCGGCGTAGCGCGTGACGTCCTTCTCCACGCTCCACTCGATACCGTCCGCCGACGGCTCGGGCGTCGAGGTCTTGAAGACCTCCACCCCGCCCACCGTCAGATAGCCCAGCCGGTCGTACTGCCGCCCCTTCACCTTGCCGTCCATCCGCAGCACGACCTTGCTCCAGTCGCTGCCGCAGTCCGCCGGGGGCGTGTACGTCCCCTTGTACGGCGTGAAGTTCCGGAACTGCGCCTCGGCGAGGGTCACCGTGCAGGACCGGCCGGACGGCCTGTCGACCGGCGGTGCCGCGGTGACCGGGTCGTGCCAGTCGGTCCCGAACTCCGCCGGGGGCGCGGTGGCGGCGGCCGCCGAGGGGCCCCCGGTCAGGAGCAGTCCCGCAGCCGCCAAGGGGGCAAGCATGGACATGATGTGTCGTCTCATGCGGGCGGAGCCTACTGCCAGTTGGATCATTCGGGGAGACGACGAAAACGGGCCGAACCGACGCGGGATCGGCGCGCGACCACCGCAGAACCGACACGGGACAGGACCACCTACCCCGGCAACCCCCGCGGCACCGCCATCCTCCGCAGCCGCGCCCCGCCCCACGCCAGATCGCGCCAGCCGCCCTTCCAGTCCAGCACGGCGATCGCCGACGTCGGGAACTTCTCCCGGGCCAGCGCGAGCGACTTCCCGCCCCCCTTGCCGGCCAGTCCCAGCACCAGCTCCTGCAGCTCCGGGTTGTGGCCGACGAGCAGCACCGAGCCCGCCCCGGACGGAAGCTCGTGCAGGACCTCCAGCAGCGCCTCGGCCTCCGCGTGGTACAGCCGCGGCTCGAGGACCGCCTCCGGCGGCTCGTCGAGCTGGTCCGCGACGAGGTTCCAGGTCTGCCGGGTCCGCCGGGCGGGCGATACCAGCACCAGGTCGGGCCGGAATCCCGCCGCGCGCAGCCACCTCCCCGCCGCGGGGGCGTCCCGCCGGCCGCGGTCGGCCAGGGGCCGCTGCGGGTCGGGCACGCCCTCGGGCCAGGCGGACTTGGCATGCCTCAGCACCACGAGCCGCCGGCGCCCTGCTCGGGGCGGGGGCAACGCCTCCTTGTCGACCATGCGTTCAGGCTACGGGCGTACGGCTGGATGCGCAGCGGCCGGGTGGACCTAGATCAGGACAACATGCCGGGTCACCCGGGTGTCCGACACGGAGCGTCACCGACAACACGCCTGGGCCGAAGGGGCCTGCCGGGCACCCGGACCCCCGTCCGGGAGGATGCCCCCATGAAGCGCACCGACCTCCATCTCGCCCAGAATCCCGAAGCGGACGAGCTGCTCGGCCGCAGCCCGCTCGCCGCCCTCGTGGGCATGCTCCTCGACCAGCAGATCCCGATGGAGTGGGCGTTCTCCGGGCCCCACACGATCGCCGCCCGGATGGGCGCCGACGACCTCGACGCGCACGAGATCGCCGCCATGGACCCCGAGGCGTTCGCGGCGGTGCTGCAGGAGAAGCCGGCCGTGCACCGCTATCCGGGCTCGATGGCCAAACGGGTCCAGCAGCTGTGCCAGTACCTGGTCGAGCACTACGGCGGTGACCCCGAAGGCGTGTGGCGGGACGCGAAGACGGGCGCGGAGCTGCTGAAGAACCTCACCGCCCTGCCCGGTTTCGGCAAGCAGAAGGCGCAGATCTTCCTCGCCCTGCTGGGCAAGCAGCTCGGCGTACAGCCGCCCGGCTGGCGGGAGGCCGCCGGCGCGTACGGCGACCGCGGGTCCTTCCGCTCGGTCGCCGACATCACGGGGCCGGAGTCGCTGACGAAGGTGCGGGCCTTCAAACAGGAGGCGAAGCGGGCGGCCAAGGAGGCGAAGGAAACGAAGGCGGCCAAGGAAGCGAAGTAGACGAGCGGGGGCGAAGTAGGCCGGCGGGGTCCAGAAACACGACAAGTGACCCACCCGAACCCTTCCGCACAGCCGCACGAGTCGCTAGGTTCCCCCTCACTGTTCGCTTCTCGGACAGGCCCTCCCGCACGCCGGACAGGTTCTGCTGCCCTTTTGCCCGGAAGGACATCCGTTGAGCTCTCGAAGAATCACCGCCGCGCTGGCGGTCGCCGCGCTGGCCACGCCCCTGCTCGTCGCCAGTGCCGGCTCCGCTACCGCCGCGGACCCCGGTAAGGACGCCCGACGGCTCGCCGCCAGGCTCGTCAGCGAGTCCACGGCCAAGAACGCGTACAAGCACCTGCAGAAGTTCCAGGAGATCGCCGACGCCAACGGCGGCACCCGCGCCGCGGGCACGCCGGGCCACGACGCCTCCGCCGCGTACGTCTACGGCCAGCTGAAGAAGGCCGGTTACGACGTCACGTACCAGCCCTTCGAGTTCTACACCTCGGTGACGACGAAGGAGACCCTCTCCGTCGTCTCGCCCGACCCGCGCAGCGTGCCCATCTTCGCGATGACCTTCTCGAAGTCCACCCCCGCGGGCGGCCTGACCGCCCCGATCACCGTCAACCCGCTCGAGGACGACGGTCGCCACGGCTGCGACCCCGACGACTTCGCGGACGGCGACTACACGGGGAAGATCGCGCTCATCAAGCGCGGCGGCTGCACCTTCCTCATCAAGCAGGCCAACGCCGCCGCGGCCGGCGCCGCCGGCGCCCTGATCTACAACAACGCCCCCGGCCCGCTGAACGGCACCCTCGGCGACGCCCCCGCCGTCCAGCTGCCCACCGGCGGCATCAGCACGGCGGACGGCGAGGCGCTGGCCGCGGCCGCCGCACAGGGCACCGTCACCGTCAACCTGGACCTGCAGGTGACCGTGGAACGGTCGGTCACCAACAACGTGATCGCCGAGACGAAGGGCGGCGACCCCAACAACGTCGTCATGCTCGGCGCGCACCTCGACTCCGTGAACGCCGGCCCCGGCATCAACGACAACGGCTCCGGCTCCGCCGGCCTGATCGAGGTCGCCCGCAAGCTCGCCGAGAGCGAGAAGAGCCCCCGCAACAAGGTGCGCTTCGCCTGGTGGTCCGCCGAGGAGCTGAACCTCGTCGGCTCGACGTACTACGTGAACAATGCCTCGGCCGCGGAACGCGCGAAGATCAAGCTCTATCTGAACTTCGACATGATCGCGTCGCCGAACTACGGCCTGTTCGTCTACGACGGCGACAACTCCGACGGCGTCGGCGCGGGCGCCGGCCCGGAGGGCTCGGCGCAGCTGGAGCGGACGATCACGGACTTCATGGACGGCAAGGGCTACCCGCACGAGGGCACGGACTTCACCGGCCGCTCGGACTACGGCCCGTTCATCAACATCGCCGGCATCCCGTCGGGCGGCACGTTCACCGGCGCGGAGGGCGTGAAGACGGCGGCCCAGGCGCAGAAGTTCGGCGGTACGGCGGACGTCTCGTACGACCACTGCTACCACCAGGCGTGCGACACGATCGCCAACATCAACATGACCGCGTTCGACGCGAACATCGACGTCATCGCCAACAGCACCGGCCTGTACGCCCACGACCTGAGCTCCCTCACCGAGCCGGTGGACTTCGTCCCCACCAACGGCACGGCGGGCAGCGGCGGCGGGCTGCACGACGACGAGCACGAGGTCACGCAGTAACCGCACGGCAGTGACAAGGTGACAGGGTGAGGGCCCGGGCGGATTCGCCCGGGCCCTCACCGCCTCCGCGTACCGAACAGCGTCCGGGTGATCTCCCGCCCGATCTGGGTGCCCATCGACCGGGCGATGGACCGGAAGATCCCGCTGCTCACCACCTGGTCGACCAGCCCGTCCGGCGCCGCCGCCTTCGCCTCCCGCGCGGCCTTCTCGGCCGCCTTCTGCGCCGCGGCCTCCGCCTCCGCCCGCTCCGCCTCATCCTGCGCCGCCCGCTCGGCGGCCTCCAGCTTCTCGTACGCCGACTCCCGGTCGACCGCCTCCGCGTACCGCGCGTACAGCGACGACTCCCGCGCCGCCTGGTCGATCGCCGCGTCCCCGACGGTGTCCATGAGCGACTGCGGCGCCCGCAGCCGCGTCACGGCCACCGGCGTCGGAGCGCCCTTCTCACCCAGCACGGACACCACCGCCTCACCGGTGCCGACCGTGGTGAGCACCTCCTCCAGGTCGTACGGCGAGACGGGGAACGTCTTCACCGCCGCCTTCAACGCCCGCTGGTCCAGCGGCGTATGGGCGCGCAGCGCGTGCTGCACCCGGTTGCCGAGCTGGGCGAGCACGTCCTCGGGCACGTCCTTCGGCGTCTGCGTCACGAAGAACACGCCGATCCCCTTGGACCGGATCAGCCGCACCGTCTGCACGATCGACTCGCGGAACGCCTTCGAGGCGTCCTTGAACAGCAGATGCGCCTCGTCGAAGAAGAACACCAGCTTCGGCTGCTCGACGTCGCCGACCTCCGGCAGATCCTGGAACAGCCGCGCCAGCAGCCACATCAGGAAGGTCGAGAACAGCGCCGGCTTGTCCTGTACGGCGGGCAGCTCCAGCACGTGCATCACGCCGCGCCCGTCGGCCGCCGTACGCAGGAACTCGCTGGTGTCGAACTCCGGTTCCCCGAAGAACACCGCGGCGCCCTGCGCCTCGAAGGCGGTGAGCGTGCGCAGCAGCACCCCTGCGGTGGCCGTGGAGATCCCGCCGATCTCCTTCAGCTCCGCCTTGCCCTGCTCGGAGGTGAGGTACGCGATGACGGCGCGCAGGTCCTTCAGGTCGACGAGCTCCAGGCCCTTGGTGTCGGCGTAGTGGAAGACCAGGCCCAGGGACTGCTCCTGGGTCTGGTTGAGTCCCAGGACCTTGGCCAGCAGGGTGGGGCCGAAACCGGTGACCGTGGCGCGTACGGGGATGCCGGGGCCGAGTCCGCCGAGGGCGTAGAACTCGGTCGGGAAGTCCTGCGGCTCCCAGCTCTGGCCGACCTCGGCGGCGCGCTTGTCGACGTTCGGGTCGGGGGTGCCGGGGCGGGAGACGCCCGACACGTCGCCCTTGACGTCGGCGAGGAAGACGGGGACGCCGTTGGCGCTGAGCTGCTCGGCGAGGAGCTGCAGGGTCTTGGTCTTGCCGGTGCCGGTGGCGCCCGCGACCAGCCCGTGCCGGTTGAGCATGGACAGCGGGACGCGGATCTGTACGCCGGGCAGGCACTGCCCGTCCCAGAGCAGGGCGCCGAGGTCGAGGGCCGGACCGTCGAAGGCGTAACCGGCGGCGATCTCGGCGGCGGGGGCGTCCACGTCCGGGGCCGCCATAGCGACTGGGGCACCCGCGCCGGACGGCGCCCCGTCAACCGGCGCCCCGTCAACCGGCGCCCCGTCAACCCGCGCCGCGTCCCCCGAAGGGGTGGCGCCGTCCCCGGCATCCGGTGCCGGCCCTGCGTTCTGCGTCATGACCGTCCTCCACTGACACCCCGCGGCGCCCCGCGAACCGGGCGCCGAATTCCGGAACGCGGACCACTACGCCCGTTTCGTCACCTTCCCATCCCTGCACCACTGCTGCGCCCCGGGCCCCGCTCCCGGTAGGCTTTCCGTGTGATCTTCAAGCGCATCGGAAACGGGAGGCCGTACCCCGACCACGGCCGGGAGGGCACCCGGCAGTGGGCGGACGTGGCACCGCGCCCGGTCCGCCTGGACCAGCTGGTGACCACGAAACAGCAGCTGGATCTCGAGACGCTGCTCGCGGAGGACTCCACGTTCTACGGCGACCTCTTCGCCCATGTCGTGAAGTGGCGGGGCGACCTCTATCTGGAGGACGGTCTGCACCGGGCGGTGCGCGCCGCGCTGCAGCAGCGCCAGGTGCTGCACGCACGCGTGCTTGAGCTGGACTGACCACGCCGTTGCCCCGTTCGGGGGGCATCGCGCCAACCCTTTGATCGTTTAGTAGGCATGTCTGTCAGGGCGCACTACGCTGCGCCCCATGAGCATGCTGACGCCCCCCGGCATGGGCGGCGAGTACCGGATCAAGGGCACCAAGTACCCCCGGATGCGCCGCACCCGGCGCCGCCGCACGGTGCTGCTGCTGACCGCCGCCGTCGCCCTGCTCGCCCTCGTCGGCGTGGGCGCGGTGCAGCTGGTCGACGCGTTCGGCGGCGGTACGGACGGACGGGGCGACCAGGCGGCGAAGAAGACCGTGTGCCCGGCCGCCCGTACGACCGCCGCCGCGGGGAAGGCGGGCGGGACGGACGCCGCGGGGGACAAGAGCGCCCGGCCGCTGCCCGAGCCCAGGACGATCACCGTCAACGTGCTCAACGCCACCACCCGTTCGGGGCTGGCGGACCAGACCGCCGCGGAGCTGAAGAAGCGCGGCTTCAAGATCGGCGAGGTCGACAACGCGCCGCCCGCGTACGACAAGCGGGTCAAGGGCGCGGGCGTGGTCCTCGGCCCGCAGAGCGCGCTCCAGACGGCCCTGAAGGTCGTCGCCGTACAGCTGCCGGCCGCCGAGGTGAAGGCGGACGACCGGAAGGAACAGGTCATCGACCTGATCCTGGGCGACGCCTTCGCCAGGCTCGCCCCGAAGTCGACGGCGGACGCGGCGCTGGCGGCGCTCGCGAAGCCGGCGCCGAAACCGTCGGGCTGCTGAGGACTGGACGACCGCCCCGCCGGTCGGCGGCGGTACGTCAGTCGACCACGCCGTACATCCGGTCCCCCGCGTCGCCGAGGCCCGGGACGATGTAGCCGTGCTCGTTGAGCCGCTCGTCCAGCGCCGCCGTGACGACGGTGACCGGCGTGCCCGCCAGGGCCCGCTCCATGGCCTCCACGCCCTCCGGGGCGGCCAGCAGGCAGATCGCGGTCACGTCGTCGGCGCCGCGCTTCATCAGCTCCTGGATCGCCGCGATGAGCGTGCCGCCGGTGGCGAGCATCGGGTCCACGACGTACACCTGCCGCCCGGAGAGGTCCTCGGGCATGCGGGTGGCGTACGTACTGGCCTCCAGGGTCTCCTCGTTGCGGATCATGCCCATGAAGCCCACCTCGGCGGTCGGCAGCAGCCGTACCAGCCCCTCCAGCATGCCGAGACCGGCGCGCAGGATCGGCACCACGAGGGGACGCGGACGGGCCAGCCGCACGCCGGTGGTCGCCGTCACCGGGGTGACGATGTCGACCTGCTCGGTCCGCACGTCCCGGGTGGCCTCGTACGCCAGCAGGGTCACCAGCTCGTCGGCGAGCCGGCGGAAGGTGGGGGAGTCGGTGCGCTCGTCACGCAGCGTGGTCAGCTTGTGAGCGACGAGAGGGTGGTCGACGACGTGAATCCGCATGCCATGACAGTAGCCGAGGCACGGGCGGGAGCGCTCCCCAGCACCGGGTGCGGACCGCCGTCCGCCGCGGTGGCATCAGACGGCACGGGAGGTCCCGGCCGCCCGCTGGCATCGGACACGTGTACGGGGGGACAGTGGAGGGAAGGCTTGTGTCCACCCGTAGGTCCGCGCCCTTCCGGACCCGTGTCCGTTGTGAAGGCGGTGCCCGCATGCCGTCCGTGCCGTCCGTCGATCTGCGAAGCGGTCGCCCGCTCCCCGAGACGCGCAGCGAGCGGCTGCGCCGGCGGGCGGTGTTCCTGCGCGAACTGCACGAGGCGCGGGAGCTGCGGGCACGCGTCCAGCCCCGCCGGGCCCGGGCGGAACGGATGAGGCACCAGATGCGGATGCGCACGTTCCGCTGGTGACCGGGAGCCGTCCGGCCCCGCCCGCCACAGGCATCCCCCAGGCCACGGCTACTGATTCGCAACCTTTCTCCTTCACGACGCAACGCCGAAGACCCCGCGCGAGCGGGAACTTTCTGCCACGATGCGGAGGTGGGCGGGCCTGCCGGGGGCTGCAGCGTTGCGATCCCGGAGGAGCGAGACAACCCGTTTCCAGCCGCCCGGCCCAGCACACCTAGGACCAGTGGGAGAGTCACGGTGTACTTCGCCGCACTGCTCGCGCGCACCGAAGACGGGTGGGAAGCGAGCGACACAGAGCTCGATGACGTGGAGACGCTGGCCGATCTGGCCGATCTGGCCCGGGAGTCCGCGGCCGACGACGACGAGACGGTGCTGGTCTTCATCGAGCAGGAGGATGCCTGGTTCGGCATCGTCCGGGTCGACGGCGAGGACGACCCTCGCATCTTCGTCTCGGACGCCGCCGCCGCCAGCCGCAGCTCGTACGGGGAGCTGCTGCTCACCGACGAACTGCTGGGCCGCGACCCGGAGGCCGCCGCGGCCGAGGACGCCGCCCTCGACGATCTGGTCGAACTGGACATCGAGGACGACGATCCCGCGGAGGTCGACGACGAGGAGGAGGACGAGGAGACCACGGACGCCGCCGCGGCCGCCGTACCGGCGGGTCCGGCCGGCGACGCGGGTCTGCTGGACGACCTGGGGGTGAGCGAGAAGGAGCTGCTCGCCCTCACCGACGACGCGCTGGGCGAGATCGCCGAGGCGCTCGGGGCGGCCGACGTACTGGAGACGGTCCGCTGACGCCCCCCGACCCCGCGGGCGGACCCGGGTCCGCCGAGCCGCACGACACCGCGGCGGACCCGGTACGCGCCCCCTGGGCGGCGCCGATGCGGCTCGCCCTCGCCGAGGCCCGGGCGGCGCTCGAGACCGGCGACGTGCCGGTCGGAGCGGTCGTTCTGGGCCCCGACGGCTCGGTCCTGGCAGCCGGCCGCAACGCCCGCGAGGCCACCGCCGACCCGACCGCGCACGCGGAGGTCCTGGCGATCCGCCGCGCCGCGACGGCGCTCGGCAGCTGGCGCCTGACGGGCTGCACCCTGGTCGTCACACTCGAACCGTGCACGATGTGCGCGGGCGCCGCGGTCCTGGCGCGCCTGGACCGGGTGGTCTACGGCGCCGTGGAGGAGAAGACGGGCGCGGCGGGCTCCCTCTGGGACGTCCTGCGCGACCGCCGCCTCAACCACCGCCCGGAGGTGATCGGCGACGTCCTGGCCCCGGAGTCGGCCACACTCCTGCGCACGTTCTTCCGCTCCCCGGCCTCCCCCCAGACCCCCGATTTCGGTTCTGCCCCCCAGGTGAGCTAAGCTCTCCGGCGGTAGCGTGTCCGAGCGGCCGAAGGAGCTCGCCTCGAAAGCGAGTGTGGGGGCAACTCCACCGAGGGTTCAAATCCCTCCGCTACCGCTCTTCGCGAAGGGCCCGGCTCACACGAGCCGGGCCCTTCGTCGTTCTCCGTGCCGTATGCCGATGGGCGCCCCGGTCGCAGCGGACCGGGGCGCCCATCGGCGTACGGCACAACGTGCTCAGTTGGTGCCGATCTTCGACAGCAGGTCCACGATCCGGCCCTGGACCTCCGCGCTCGTGGAGCGCTCCGCCAGGAACAGCACCGTCTCGCCGGAGCGCAGCCGGGGCAGTTCGTGCGGGTCGATGTCGACCGACGTGTAGACCACCATCGGCGTACGGGCCAGCAGGCCGTTCGCGCTCAGCCAGTCGACCAGGCCCGCCCGGCGGCGGCGCACCTGCATCAGGTCCATCACCACCAGGTTCGGCCGCATCTGGGTCGCCAGCTCGACCGCCGCCTCGTCCTCGGCCGCGTGGCCGACCTGCATGCCGCGCCGCTCCAGGGCCGCCGACAGGGCCGCCGTGATGTCCGGGTTCTCCTCGAACAGCAGCACCCGCGGCGGGTGCTGGTCGCTGTCCCGCGGGGCCAGCGCCTTCAGCAGCACCGCCGGGTCCGCCCCGTACGCCGCCTCCCGCGTCGCCTGGCCCAGGCCCGCCGTCACCAGCACGGGCACGGAGGCGGCCACCGCCGCCGTACGCAGCGACTGCAGCGCCGTACGCGTGATCGGACCGGTCAGCGGGTCGACGAAGAGCGCCGCCGGGTACGCCTCGATCTGCGCGTCCACTTCCTCGCGGGAGCGGACGACGACCGGACGGTAGCCGCGGCCTGTCAGCGCCTCGGCCGTCGCCCCGTCGGGCTCCGGCCAGACCAGCAGGCGGCGCGGGTTGTCCAGCGGCTCCGGGGGCAGCTCGTCGTCCAGGGGTACGGGCGGCGCGCCGTTCTCCGGCGCCACCTCGACCACCCCGTGCGGGGCGTCGAGCGGCTCCGGTCCCTCGACCGGGGAGCTGTCCGTCGTCTCGATGGAGAACGCCCGCCCTATGGCGTCCCTGCGCTGGCTGCGCTCGTCCGGCTGCTGCGGATGCGGGCGGGCCTGCGGTACGGGGGTGCCGTGCGGGGGCGTGCCCAGCCGGCGGCGGCCGGCGCCCTCCGTACGGCCCGACATCTGGTCGGTGAACGACACACCGTGCCCCAGCGTGCGGACGCTGATGGAGCCCGGGTGCGCCTGCGGCAGCGGCGGCGGCGTCGGGCGGGGCACCGCCCGCGCGAAACGGCGGGCGCCGGTCGCGTCGGTCTCTTCTTCGGTGTCGGGCTCCGGCTGGACGGGCTGTACGGCCTGGACCGGCTGTACGGCCTGGACGGGCGGCTGCGGGTCCGGTTGGGCACCCGCCTCGGGCTGCTCCGCCTCGCCCTCTTCCTGCGCCTCAGGCTCCGGCTCCGCGGGGGGCGCGGGCGGCACCGGCTCCATGGCGAAGGTGCGGGACGGCTCCGCGAGCTGCGGCCGCGCGGACTCCTCCGCGGCGGCCGGCATCGCGATCGGCGTACGCGCGACCGGCTGCTCGTCGTCCTCCGGCGCGGTCGCCTGCTCCGGTACGCGCCGCTCGGCGACGTCCGTCGACAGCGCCCGGCGGGTGCGCCGGTTCGGGGCCGGACGGGCGGCGGCGGGAGCGGGAGCGGAACCGCCCTGCAGGTCCAGCGCGGCCGCGCTGTTCGCCGGGTCCTCGGCCCACCAGTCGTCGCCCTCGGGACCGTTGTCGGCCAGCGCCGTGGCCGTCGCAGGGGCCGACGGCTCCCCTGCCTGACCGCCCTCGCCCCGCCGCCTGCGTCCAGCGGGCGGCGGCGGTGTCGCGGCGGCGGCCTGCGGCTGCGCCACGGTCGCCGGACCGGTGCCCACGGGCCGCCGACGCCGTCCGCTGCTCGTTCCGTGCGGGGGCGTCCCGGCGGGTACGCCATGGGGCGGCGTGCCGGTGGGCACACCGTGCGGCGGGGTCCCGGCGGGCACGCCCTGCGGGGGCGTCCCGGCGTCATCCGCAGGGCCCGGCAACGGGGTTGCCGGAGCGGCCTCCGCCTCCTGTACGGGCGTCCCGTCGAGGAGCGTCCCGCCCGCCGGTGTCTCCGCCGAAGCGGCCGCCCGCCGTCGGCGTCCGCGCCCCGCCTGGTCCGATGCCTCCTCGTGCGACTCACCCGCCGCCCGCCGACGCCGCCCACCGGACGGCGCTTCGCCGTCCGAAGAGGCGGCCGGCATGAGCACCTCGCCGCTCTCCGACGCGTCCTGGGGCACCGCCGTACGACGCCGCCGCCCACCCGACTGCGTATCGGAGGAGACGGAAGAAGCGGAAGGAACAGAAGGAGAAGAAGAGGAAGGGAGAGAGGAAGAGGGAGACGAGGAAGCCGCCCCCCGCTGATGCTGCGCGGGCTCCGGCATCACGGTCGTCTCACCGCCCCGGTCCCGCTGCCGCGGCGGCGCCACCGGCCCGGTCACCCCGCCGACCGGCACCTCCACGACGTAACCGCTGCCGCCGACCCCCGGCATGTCGTGCGTCTGCAGGACGCCGCCGTGCAGCCGTACGATCCCCCGCGCCAGCGGCTCGTGCACCGGGTTGCCGCCGCTGAAGGGGCCGCGCACCTCGATGCGTACGACATCACCGCGCTGGGCGGCGGCGACCACGATCGTCGAGTCGCCCGTCCCGCCCGTCACCGGGGCGCGGCCGGTGGCGTCCACGCCGGCGACGTCCGCGACCAGATGGGCGAGGGCCTGCGCCAGCCGGTCCTCGTCGACCCGTACGGCGATGGCGGGCGCGTGGACGACGAACTGGGCGCGTCCGGGGCCGATCAGCTCGACCGCGCGCTCCATGGCGTCGTTGACGACGCCGTCCAGCGAGACGTCGCCGAGCTTCAGCTTCTTCTTGCCCGCGTCGACGAGCTGGTAGCCGAGCACGCTCTCGATCAGGGTGGTCATCCGGCCGTAGCCGGCGGCCAGATGGTGCAGCACCTGATTGGCCTCGGGCCACAGCTGGCCGGCGGAGTCCGCGGCCAGCGCCCCGAGTTCGGCGCGCAGCTGCTCCAGCGGGCCGCGCAGCCCCTCGTCGAGTACGGCGCGCAGCTGCGCCTCGCGGGCGGCCAGCGCGTCCAGCGCCCGCCGGTCGGTGAAGGCGAGCACCGCGCCGACCAGCTGGTCGCCGTCGCGCACGGGGGCGCTCGTCATGTCGACGGGCACCGGCCTGCCGTCCTTCGCCCACAGCACCTGGCCCCGCACCCGGTGCTTGCGGCCGGAGCGCAGGGTGTCGGCGAGCGGCGTCTCCTCGTACGGCAGGTCGCTGCCGTCGGTACGGGAGTGGTGGACCAGCGGGTGCAGCTCCTGGCCGCCGAGCTCGCCGGCCCGGTAGCCGAGGATCTGCGCGGCGGACGGGTTCACCAGGACGATGCGGCCCTCGGTGTCGACGCCTATGACGCCCTCGGCCGCCGCGCGCAGGATCATCTCCGTCTGCCGGCGCTGGCGGGCGAGCTCGGCCTCGGTGTCAAGGGTGCCGGTGAGGTCGCGGACGACGAGCATCAGCAACTCGTCACCGGTGTAGTGCTGCTCGCCGGCGTACGGGGACTCGCCGTCCTCGAGGTTCTTGCTGGTGACCTCCGCCATGAAGGTCTCGCCGTCGGTGCGGCGGGCGGTCATCCGGGTCGGCGGGGTGCGGCCCTCGCCCTCGGTCTCGGGACGGCGCATCGAACCGGGGATGCGCTTCGGGTCGAAATCGGGCAGCAGATCGAGAAGCCCCCGCCCCACCAGCGCCGTACCCGGGGTCTCGAAGGTCTCGAGCGCGACCGGGTTCGCGGCGACCACGGTGCCGTTCGTGTTCACGAGCAGCAGCGCGTCGGGGAGGGCGTCGAGTATGGCTGCGAGGCGAGCAGCGCCTCGGGATGGCCGGCTGCTCACGACGAACTTCCTCCTTGTGACCGCATCCCACCGACACCCGCGCGCTCAACCCGCCCGCGGCCCCGTGCCGTGTCTGGAGAGGATTCTACGGCCATGGGTTGCGGGCGGGACGGCGGATGACAATCGTCACTCGCCCGGCAGGCGCGCGCGGGCGCACGGCTTACTCCGCCGCACCCCGGTGCCGTCCTTCGGCGCTGGCATATGCCCAGGTCCGGAGCCCGTCCTCGCACTTATCCACAGGATGTTGCCGGAGGTTGCCGGGCGCGGGAGGGTAGAGACATGTCCGAGATCAAGCAGTTCCAGATCGACATCCCGCAGGCCGATCTCGACGACCTGCGTGAACGTCTCGCCCGGACCCGCTGGGCGGACGAGCTGCCTCCCGACCCCGCGGCGGTCCAGACCGGGCCCGTCCCGCCGGGCTGGGAGCGCGGTGTGCCCCTGTCGTACGTCAAGGACCTCGTCGAGCGGTGGCGTACCGCGTACGACTGGCGCGAGCACGAGGCCCGGCTCAACAAGCTGCCGCACTTCACGACGGAGATAGACGGCCAGACCATCCATTTCGTCCACGTCCGCTCCCCGCAGCCGGACGCCACGCCGCTGATCCTCACCCATGGCTGGCCCAACACGTTCGTGGAGTTCACCGGGCTGATCGACGAGCTGACCGACCCCGCCTCACACGGCGGCGACCCGGCGGACGCCTTCCACGTCGTCATCCCGGACATCCCCGGCTTCGGCTTCTCCGGCCCCACCCGCGAGGCCGGCTGGAACAGGCACCGCGTGGCGGCCGCCTGGGCCGAGCTGATGCGGCGCCTGGGCTACGAGCGGTACGGGGTGCACGGGAACGACGCGGGCGCGCTGATCGCCCCCGAGCAGGGCCGGCAGAACCCGGAGAGCGTGCTGGGCGTGCACGTCGACCAGCTGTTCTCCTTCCCCGACGGCACGCCGGGCGAGTTCGAGGGGCTGACCGAGCAGGAGATGGGCCTGCTGCAGTTCCTGCAGACGTTCAACTCCGAGATGTCCGCGTACGCCGAGCTGCAGGGGACCAAGCCGCAGAACCTGGCGCACGCCCTGGCGGACTCCCCCGCCGGGCAGCTCGCCTGGATCGGCCAGCTGCTGGGCACGGCGGTGGACCCGGACACGGTGCTGACGATCGCGACGATCTACTGGCTGACCAACACGGGCGCGTCGTCGGCCCGCTTCTACTACGAGGACCGGCACGCGGAGCACCCCACCGGGCCCACGACGGCCCCGACGGGCCTGGCGAGCTTCGCGTACGACTTCCGCCCGGTCCGCAAGTTCGCGGAGCGGGACCACGCGAACATCGTCTCCTGGTCGGAGTTCGACCGCGGCAGCCACTGGGCGGCCCACGACGCACCCGATCTGCTGGTGTCCGACATACGCCGGTTCTTCCGGGAACTGCGCGGTTAGGGCCTGTTCTCGGGTCTTGCCGGGTGCGCGCCGCCCTAAGCGCCGTCGCCGAGCTCCTGCGCTAGGCGGCGCAGGGGCGGGCCGTACTCCGGGTCGGCCAGGGCCGCGGCGAACTGGGCGGTGAGGTACGCCTGCGGGTTGCCCGTGTCGAACCAGCGGCCCTGGATGACCTGGCCGTAGACGGCACGGGTGCCGGCGTAGGCGTTGATGGCGTCGGTGAGGTAGATCTCGCCGGTGCGGTGCTCGTACCAGCGCTTGGTCTGCTCCCGCAGCTCGTCGACGATCCCCGGCGTGATCACGTACCCGCCGATCGCGGCGTACGCCGAGGGGGCGTCGGCGGGCTTGGGCTTCTCCACCAGACCGCTGATGCGCAGCAGCCCCTCGCCGAGGTCCTCGCGGACCACGGGCACGCCGTAGCGCTGCGAGTCGGTGGGCTCCATGGGCATCAGCGCCAGCACGGGGCAGCTGGTGGCCTCGTACGCCCGGATCAGCTGCTGGGCGCGCGGCACGTCGGCGACGAAGACGTCGTCGGGCCACAGCACGAGCATCGGCTCGTCGCCGAAGTTGCGGGCGGCGTTCAGCACGGGGGTGCCGTTGCCGTACGGCCCGTGCTGGTCGAGGTAGGTGATGTGGCCGAGCCGGGACAGCTCGCCGACCTCCTCCACGGCGTCGGCGTACGCCGTCTTGCCGTCCGCGCGCAGCTGGGCGACGAGCGCGGGGTTGGGCCGGAAGTGCTCCTGGATCAGCGACTTGCCACCGGACACCACGATGGTGATGTCGGTGATCCCGGAGGCCACGAGCTCGCGCACGGTGTGCTCGATCACGGGCTTGTCCCCGACGGGCAGCATCTCCTTGGGCGTGGCCTTGGTCAACGGCAACAACCGCGACCCAAGCCCCGCAGCGGGAATCACAGCCCGCCTGATGGTGGCGCTCATGCGGGGCACCCTACCGGCCCACCGCAACCCGCCCCTCCCGGGACGGCCCCGGTTTCTCCGTCCGGCAGCCTGAGCCAGCTGTCGCTCTGGAACTCCTCGGGGATGTCGTCTTCCCAGGGGTCGATCCCGCGCTTCTCCAGCTCGTCGAACCACCTGTCCCGCTGCGACTCCGGAAGACGCCGACCACACCACGGGCAGTACCCGATTCCGATGACCGCGGTGCCGCCGTCATGGACGATGATCCCGTACTCCTGGTACCTCGAGCTGAAGCTGATCAGCGCGTCCGGGCAGGCGAAGGCGTCATCGTGGAGGGTGCAACTCCACTCCAGCCGTCGCGCCATCGACTCGCAGCAGTGGTCGTGCACGTCCACGGTCCTCCTGAAGTCGTGCAGAGGTTTGCCCGATCCCGGCATGGTCAGGCATCACCAGGCCCATCGACAATGCGGGCATCCTCGGGCCGGTCGCGACTCGCGTTCCTGGACTCCTGCGGTCGGAGCGGATCGACACCATGACATGGATAGTTGGGAACGGGCGCGTTCGGCATGGGGGCGCCCCAGGCGGCGGCCGGAGCGGCCGGGGCCAGGCCGGGATCACCCCTGGCATGGATCGTCGTACCGGGAGCGGTTGCGACCCGCGCACAAGCACAGTGACGGAGCGCGTGGACTTCCGACTTGCCCGTTTGTCCTACAGGTGGGCCAAGAGGGCACCGGCGAGTGAGGTCCGCATGATCCTGGCTCAGGGCTATCTGGCCCTCAACCGGCTCGGCAACCCTCCCGGGGCGAGGCCGCCCGAGCTGAGCGATCCGCAGCTGCCGGAGCATCCGCGTTGATGACAGGACAGACGCCAGAGACCCCCCGGGATGATCCCGGGGGGTCTCTGAACTGTGCGCGCTCGGCAGGATTCGAACCTGCAACCTCTTGATCCGTAGTCAAGTGCTCTATCCGTTAAGCTACGAGCGCTTTACTTCCCGGCTTGTTGGCCGGTCGGCGTTGCGGGAACAACATTACATGACCTGCGGCCGGAGGCGAAATCCGATTACTGCAGCCGGTCTGACCTGCGCAAATGCCCGGATGGGGGCCTTCGGGCGGGGTGGGTCGGCGGGGGCGCGGACCGGGTTCGCGGGCGTGGGTGCGGCGGTGCGGTGTCATGGTGCTGAGCGCGAAGAAGCCCCGGCCGAGTGGCCGGGGCTTCGCGGTCTCATTGACCTGGTGGCGGAGGCGGAGGGATTTGAACCCTCGATGGGCGGTAAAGCCCAAACCGCATTAGCAGTGCGGCGCCATAGACCGGACTAGGCGACGCCTCCAGCACACCGCCTGGTGTCGCCCGGGGGCGACTCGGAGGTGTGAGCAGATGATGGCACAGCACCACGGGCTGCTGCCAATCGCCCCTACCGTACCCGGGGGAAGGGCGCCGGGGCAAAGCCCTGCGGCGGCACCACCGGGTTACACCGCGGTGGGTACCTCGGCCTACTCCACGGCGAGCGGGAGCACCTTCGCCAGCGTGCGCCACTCTGCGCGCGGAAGGTCCTTGGACGGCGTGGCCGTCACCACCTGCAGGGCCAGGTGGTCGGCGCCGGCCCGGAAGTACGACTCGGCGCGCGCGGCGATCGACTCCGGTGTGCCCAGGGCGAAGACCGCGTCGATCAGGCGGTCGCTGCCGTGGCCGGCGTAGTCGTCGTCGGTGAAGCCGAGGCGGGTGAGGTTGTCGGTGTAGTTCGGCAGGGTCAGGTAGTAGCGCAGGTACGCGCGGGCCGTGGCGCGGGCCTCGCCGAGGTCGGCGGCCAGGACCACCTTCAGCTCGGGGGCGAGCAGCGGGCCCTCGCCGAGGATCTCGCGGGCCTCGGCCACGTACTCCGGCGTCACCAGGTACGGGTGCGCGCCGGCCGCCCGGTCGCGGGCCAGCTCCAGCATCTTCGGGCCGAGGGCCGCCAGCACCCGCCCCGAGGCGGGCACGGGTACGGGGGCCTCGTCCAGCACGGTGAGGTAGTCGCGCATCGCGGAGTACGGGCGGTTGTAGGCGGAGGTCAGCGGGGCGTGGCTGACGCCCAGGCCCAGGGTGAAGCGGCCGTCGTACTCGGCGTTCACCGTGTCGTACTGGGCGGCCACCGCCGCCGCCTCGTGCTGCCAGATGCTGAGGATGCCCGTGGCCACCCGGATCCGCCGGGTGGCCTTCAGGATGCGGTCCGCGTGCTCGACGCCGGGGCTGCTGCCCAGCCAGAGCGTGCCGTAGCCGAGCTCCTCCAGCTCGGCGGCGGTCTCGAGGATCTCGCCGCGGAGGGCGGGATCGTCCTGGCGGAGGGCGCTGCTCCAGAGGCCGATACGGCCGAATCGCTCGTCGCTCATGTCGGTGCAACCTGTGGGGTGTGGTCGGTTGTTCCTTGCGCACGAGGGTAATCGTCAGACCGATACGTTCGCGTCCCTCGTGAAGCCGATGCGTTCGCGTCCCTCGTCAGGCCGATACGTTCGCGTCCCTCGTCAAGCCCATGCGTTCGCGTCCATCGTTCGGGCAGCCTTCGGTCTCTCTGCCTCCGCCTGGGGAAGGCGCCCGCCGTACCGGGCATAGCATCGGATATGGGGGGAACGGGCGCCGGTGCCGGCGGCCGTCCGACGGTCCTGTACCACCCCGAGGAGGCGCATCATGGCGTCCGACCGCCGCAAGGCCCGCGACTCCGGTTCGAGTGTCTGGCTCAGCGGCCCGCCCGCCCGGCACGCGAGCGGCGGGCAGCCGCACGGGCTGGGGCTGGACAAGATCGTGGAGGCCACGGTCCGGCTGCTGGACGCTGAGGGGCTGGCGAAGGTCTCCATGCGGCGGCTCGCCGGCGAGCTCGGGGTTACGGCGATGTCCGTGTACTGGTACGTCGACACCAAGGACGAGCTGCTCGAACTGGCCCTGGACCACGTCCACGAGGAGATCCGGCTGCCCGCGGACGACGTCGACTGGCGCGAGCGGCTGCGGCAGCTGGCGCGCGAGCACCGGCGGATGCTCGTCACCCATCCGTGGGTGTCGCCGCTGGCCGGTGAGTACCTCAACATCGGTCCGCGGGCGCTGGCGTTCGCGGAGTGCGCGCAGGAGGCGATCCGGGACTCCGGGCTGCCGGCGCGGTCGTGGCTGGGGGCGTTGTCGCTGCTGTTCCAGTTCTCGTACGGGTTCGGGACGGTCGAGGGGCGCTGGCGCGAGCGGTGCCGTTCGCTGGGGGTGAGCGAGGACGAGCTCCACGGCGAGGTGATGGCCCGGCTCGCGGGCCGCTCGGAGTACGCGGTGTCGCTCGCGACCGTCCAGGCGCGGGGGGAGGGCGCGGTCGGGGTGCTGCGGGAGCGGGATTTCGAGTTCGCGCTCGACTGCGCGATTGCGGGGATCACGGAAATGGGCAGGTCGGGGACGGGGAGTGTGGGAGGTCGGTAGGCCCCCCGGCGATCACCGCACCACGATCCGGACCACGTCCTTGCTCGCCAGCCGCCCATCCCTGAGGCACAGCCGGTACGCCGGATCCAGCGAGAACGTCCGGGTCCGGTAGAAGCGGCACTCGTCCGCCCCCCGCGGGTCGGGGGGCGCGCCCGTGGGGCGTTCGTTGTCGTCCGCCTCGTAGCGGGGGAGGCGGTCCTCGAACGACGAGAGGGGCTGCCCGACGCGCAGATCGGCGTACACCGACTCCGGCAGCACCGAGCGGTACGACGTGTACGTGTTGAAGCCGAACATCAGCAGCAGCAGCGCCACCGCCGCCGCGAGGGGCACCCAGATCGCGTCGAGCATGCTCCGCCGTACCCGGCGCCGCGCCCGCGCCAGCTCCTGCTGGGAGCGCCGGGGGCCGGGCGGTGCCACCGCCGCGCCCGCCGTGAGGGGCAGGCGGGCGGTGACCGTGAAGCCTTCGCCGGGCACCGGGTGGGCGGCGAGGCGGCCGCCCGCCAGCCGTACCCGTTCGTCGAGGCCGACCAGCCCGTAGCCGGAGCCGGCCGCCGACGGCAGCGGGCCAGCGGGTGGTGCGGCGTTGACGACGGTCACCAGCGCCTCGTCCGCCGTCTCGTCCCGGGACAGGGTCACCGTGACGGCGGCGCCCGGCGCGTACTTCGTGGCGTTCGTCAGGGCCTCCTGCACCACCCGGTACACCGCGCGGTCCGCCATCGGCGGCAGCCGCTCCCCCGATGAGCCGGCCGGTCCCCCGAAGGATCCGGCCAGCGAGACCTCCATCCCCGAGGCCGCGGCCCGTCTGACGAGGTCCGCCACCGTGTCGCCCGACGGCAGGACGGGCGCCGCGGCCCCGTCCTCGCGCAGGACGCCGATGATCTCGCGCAGCCGTTCCGTGGCCGCAGCGGCGGACTCCCGCAGCTCCCCCGCCGAGTCCCGGGCCCCGCCCGACAGCCCCGGGTCCACCTGCAGGGCCGCGGCCCGCAGCGCGATGAGGCTCAGCTCGTGGCCGAGCGAGTCGTGCATGTCCCCGGCGATACGCGAGCGCTCCAGCAGCCGTACCCGGTCGCCGATCAGGTCCTGCTCGCGCTCCAGCCGCTCGGCCAGCTCCCAGCCCGTACGGACCAGCTCGTCGTGCTGGCGTACGTAGCGCCCCGCCAGCCACGGCAGCACGATCGTCATCAGCACCGTGGCGACGACCGTGAACCACGTCGCCAGGCCCAGTCCCGGCACCGCGAGGGACAGCACCAGCCCCGCCAGGCAGACCGCCCCGGCGAACACCAGCCCCGGCCGCATCCCGGCGGTGCGCCGCCCCATCAGGAACGCCAGCACCAGCTGGGCGAGGAGGTAGTTGTTGGTGAACAGCTCCGGCGTCGCCGCCAGCCCCAGCCCCGCCGGCACCGCCGCCGCCCCCACCGGATGCCGCCGGGCTGCCGCCACGGCCAGCGCGAGCAGCGGCACCGCGGCGAGCTGCACCCACCGCATCGGCAGGCCGGCCGCCTGCGCGGCCCCCGGCAGCCCGTCGGAGGTGAACACCGGCGCGGTGATCACCATCCACAGCAGCACGTCCGCCGCGACGGGCGACCTGGCCCAGGCCGGCCGGTCCCGCCAGGTCATCGCGTACGTCCGTGCCACCGCATGACGATCACGCTACGCCGCCCGCACCGCCGGGACACCTGACGAAAGTCAGTACCTTCCGATGACGATCGTCCGCAGCCCGCGCCGCCCCCGGATTCCTACGTTCGGGACCATGAACGACGCCATCCTCCAGGCCGTCGAGGGCATCGTCACGACCCCCTGGGTCTACCTCGCGCTCTTCGGCATCGCCGCGCATGGGGGCACCCCCTGCTCGAGCGGAGCCGAGAGCTTGGGGGAGGGTTCTTCCCGGTCGTGCCGAGCGAGACCCTCGTGATCACCCTGGGGGTCTTCGCCGCCTCGACCGGCGATTCGCAGCTCGCCCTGGTCGTCCCAGTCGCCGCCCTCGGCGCGCTGACCGGCGACCACATCTCGTACGCCATCGGCCGCCGGGCCGGGCCGAGGGTCTTCCGCCGGCTGAGGCCCGGCAGCCGGACGCACCGGGCGTACGAGCGGATCGGCCGGCTGCTCGACGACCGCGGCGGGCTCGTGCTCGTCGTGGCGCGCTACATCCCGGGCGGGCGCACCGCCGCCACGCTCACCACCGGTGCGACGGGCTTCCCCCGCCGCACCTTCACGGCGTACGCGACGGTCGCCGCCGCCACCTGGGCCGGCTACTCGGCGGGCCTCGGCTACCTCGGCGGCGCCGCCTTCGAACACGAGCCGCTCAAGGGCGTCGCCCTGGGCCTGGGCCTCGCCTTCTCGATCACCGTCGGGCACGAGGTCGTCGTACGCCATGTCCGCCGCCGCAAGCACACCCCCGAGGGAGCCCGATGATCACCCTGACCGCCCTGACCAAGCGCTACGGCGACCAGACCGCCGTGGACGGCCTCACCCTGGAGCTCCGCCCCGGCACCGTCACCGGCTTCCTCGGCCCCAACGGCGCCGGCAAGTCCACCACGATGCGCATGATCCTGGGTTTGGACACCCCCACCTCCGGCACGGCCCTCGTCGACGGCCGCCCGTACGCCGAACTCCGCCACCCCCTGCGCACGATCGGCGCCCTGCTCGACGCCCGGGCCGTCCACCCGGCGCGCACCGGACGCGACCATCTGCGGGCGATGGCGCTGAGCCAGGGCATCCCGTACGCCCGGGTGGAGGAGGTCCTCGCGATCACCGGGATGACCCAGGCGGCGGGGCGGCGCGCCGGGACGTACTCCCTGGGCATGAGCCAGCGGCTGGGCATCGCGGGCGCGCTGCTGGGCGATCCGCGGGTGCTGATGCTGGACGAGCCGGTCAACGGCCTCGACCCGGACGGCGTGCGGTGGATCCGCACGCTGCTGCGGGACCTAGCCGCGGAGGGGCGGACGGTCTTCGTCTCGTCCCATCTGATGAGCGAGATGGAGCGCACCGCCGACCGGCTGATCGTGCTGGGCAGGGGCCGGCTCATCGCCGACGAACCGATGGAGCACCTGGTCACGGGCGCCGGTGTCCGGGTCCGCGGCCCCCGGCTGCAGCCGCTCGCCGACGTCCTGCTGGACGCCCGCTGGACCGGCCCCGACGAGCTGACGGTGACCGGCCCGACCCCGGAGCAGGTCGGGTCCCTGGCGTACGACCTGGGGCTGCCGCTGTACGAACTGCGGCCGGTGGAGTCCTCGCTGGAGGAGTCGTACATGCAACTGACCGCCCACAGCGTCGAGTACGGAGCCGAAGCATGAGCCTGACCCACACCGTCGCCTCCGAGTGGCTGAAGCTCCGCTCGGTCCGCTCCACCTGGTGGTTCGCCGGCGGCGCCGTGCTGACCATGCTGGTCATCGCCCCGATGAGCGCGCTGACCGCCGCCAACAACGCGGAGGGGCTGGGCACCGAACCCGGGTCGATCGCCGCGTACTCGATGGCCGTGGCGGCCACGGCGTACGGCACGCAGTTCGTGCTGGGGGCGCTCGGCATGCTGTCCGTGACGAGCGAGTTCGCCACCCGCGGCATCGGCGTGACGCTCGCGTGCACCCCGTCGCGGGAGCGGCTGCTGGCGGCCAAGGCGGCCGTGGTGGCGGCGGCCGGGTTCGCCGTAGGACTGCCGGTCGGGGCGCTCGGGGTGGCGACCAGCGCGCCGATGCTGGAGGAGTACGGGCACTTCGAGGCGGCGCCGACGGCCGGGGCGGTGCTGGCCATGGGGGTGCACACGGCGCTGGTGGCCGTCCTGGCCCTGGGCCTGGGCACGGTGATCCGGCGGTCGGCGGGGACGGTGGCGGTGCTGTTCGGGCTGCTGATGGTGCTGCCGTCGGTGCTGCTGATGCTCGCCGACTCGCTGGAGGCCGAATTTCTCGCCACCGCCGCCGACTTCACCCCTACGGCGGCCGGCGAGCGCTTCATGACGGGCGACGTGCTGTACGTACTGGTCCTGCTGGCCTGGGCGGCCGGCGGACTCGCGGCGGGCGTACGGGCCCTGAGGTCCCGCGACGCCTGAGCGCGACGCCGCGGCGGATCACTCCTCGGGCACCAGCCCCGCCTCGTACGCCAGCACGGCCGCCTGGACGCGGTTCCTCAGCTCCAGGCGGCCGAGCACGGCGCTCACGTACGCCTTGACCGTCCCCTCGACGAGGAACAGCCGTTCCCCGATCTCCGCGTTGGACAGCCCCGCCCCCACCAGCGCGAGGACGTCGCGCTCGCGCGGCGTGAGCTGCGCGAGGCGCTCCCTGGCCGCGGTCTGCCGGCTCAGCCGGCCGCCGCTCATCTGCTGGATCACCCGGTGCGCGACCTTCGGCGAGAGGTACGACGCCCCGCCGTGCACCGCCCGGACGGCGGCCATCAGCTCGTACGGATCACCGGACTTGAGCAGGAAACCGCTCGCACCGCCGTCGAGGGCGCCGGTGATGTACTCGTCCTCGGAGAACGTCGTCAGCATCACCACGGCCGTCTGCGGCACGGCCCGCCGGATCTCCGCCGCCGCGCCGAGCCCGTCCAGGCCGGGCATGCGGATGTCGAGCAGGGCGACGTCCGGCCGGTGGGCGCGGGCGAGTTCGAGCGCCTCGCGCCCGTCGCCCGCCTCGGCGACCACCTCGATGTCCGGCGCGGTGGCGAGGATGGCCCGCACCCCCGCCCGCACCATGGCCTCGTCGTCCGCGAGCAGCACCTTGATCACGCCTTCGACCGTACTCCTCGGTCGGGCCGAAGGCGTGATCCGGTGGACGTCCGCCGGTGGCGGTCCGGCGGACGTCATCGGCAGCGCGTCATCCCGCCTGGCCCACCGGGGTCTTCTGGTCGGCCGTCTGCTGCAGCGCGCTGCGCGTGCCGAGGGCGACCTCCTTGATGAACACCACCAGCACCAGCGCCAGCAGCGCGGCCGGCGCCGAGTACAGGAACACGTCGCCGACACCGTGCCCGTACGCGCTCTCCACCACGATCCGCACCGGATGCGGCAGCGTGTCCAGGTCCGGGATGGCGGACGAACCGCCGCTCGGCCGCGCGCCGATCCGGAGCATGCCGTCGCGCACGTAGTCCGCGATGTGGTTGCTCAGCAGCGCGCCCAGCATCGACACACCCACCGCGCCGCCCAGCGAGCGGAAGAACGCGACGACGGAGCTCGCGGCGCCGAGGTCCTGCGGGGCGACCTGGTTCTGCGTGGCGAGGACGAGGTTCTGCATCATCATGCCGACGCCGAGGCCGACGGTCGCCATGGAGACGGCGAGATGCCAGTACGGGGTGTCGTACCGCATGGTGCCGAGCAGCCCGAGCCCGCCGGTGAGCAGCACGCCGCCGACGACCAGCCACGCCTTCCAGCGGCCGGTGCGGGTGATGACCTGCCCGGAGACGGTGGAGGAGATGAACAGGCCGGCGATCATCGGGATGGTCAGCACGCCGGACATGGTCGGCGACTCGCCGCGCGCCAGCTGGAAGTACTGACTGAGGAAGACGGTGACGCCGAACATCGCGATACCGACGAAGAGGCTCGCGGCGGACGCCAGCGAGATGGTGCGGTTGCGGAACAGCCGCAGCGGGATGATCGGCTCCGCGGCACGGGACTCCACGTACAGGAAGAGCAGCGCGAGCACGACGGCCCCGCCGACCATGGCGCCCGTCTGCCAGGACAGCCAGTCGTACGAGTCGCCCGCGAGCGTCACCCAGATCAGCAGCAGCGACACGGCGCCGCTCATCAGCACGGCGCCGAACCAGTCGATGCGGACGTTCTCGCGCCGGACCACCGGCAGCTTCAGGGTCTTCTGCAGCACGATCAGGGCGATCACGGCGAAGGGCACGCCGACGTAGAAGCACCAGCGCCAGCCCAGCCACTCGGTGTCGGTGATGACACCGCCGAGCAGCGGGCCGCCGACGGTGGCGACGGCGAAGGTGGCGCCGAGGTAGCCGCTGTAGCGGCCGCGCTCGCGCGGGGAGATCATCGCGGCGAGGATCACCTGGGACAGGGCGGTGAGACCGCCCACGCCTATGCCCTGCACGACGCGGCAGGTGATCAGCATCGCGGTGTTCTGGCTGAGGCCGGCGATCACGGAGCCGGTGACGTAGACCACGAGCGCGAGCTGGACCAGCAGCTTCTTGCTGGTGAGGTCGGCGAGCTTGCCCCACAGCGGGGTGGTCGCGGTCATCGCCAGCAGGGAGGCGGTGACCACCCAGGTGTACGAGCTCTGCGTGCCGTGCAGATCGGCGATGATCTCGGGCAGGGCGTTGGTGACGATCGTGGACGACAGGATCGCGACGAACATGCCGAGCAGGAGGCCGGAGAGCGCCTCCATGATCTGACGGTGGGTCATGGGGGAGGAGTTTGTTTGTTGCACTAAGCAACGATATCCGTTTTGGTTGCCTTTGGCAACCACTGGCCTGGCCAGCCACCACACCCGTTCGCTAGGGTGCGGGCCCATGGCTCACAATCCCCATGGTCAGACTCCGGACCCGAACTACGACCCGGCCGGCAACACGCAGATGTTCCGCGCCTTCGTCGACGAGGGTGCCCCGCAGCGCCCGGCGGCGGGCGGCGGCGGGCGGGTGCAGGGCGGCACCACCAGCAGCAGTGGCGGCTCGCGCGTCGGGCTGATCGTCGGCGTGATCGTCGTACTCGCGGTGCTGGCGGGCGCGGCCTGGTTCGCGCTCTCCTGAAGCGTTCTGGGCGTGACGCCTGAGGCCTGACGCGGCTCAGCCCTTCCACACGACGTCGGCGTCCCGGGTCTCCACCCGCATGCCGAGCGGCACCCGCCAGGAGTCGACGCAGACGGTCCAGGTCTTCGACACCGTCGCCCCGCCGGCGATCGGCGCGGGCAGCGCGTGTGCGGATTCGACGGTCGCCCAGTCGACGCCCAGCGCGCCGATGATGTGGGTGCCGAAGGTGACGGTGCCCTCGATGACCGGTGCTCCGCCGGAGTTGGTGAAGGTCATCGTGACCTGCTCGCACCAGCGTTCCTCGGTGTCGGCGAGCTTCGGTGCGGTCCAGGTGAGTTCGGCGGGCGCGGTCGCGGCAGAGGCGCTGGGGGCCGGGGTGCCCGAGGCTTCCGGGGCCGAGGGTTCGCCGCCGCCCGGCCCTTCCCCGGCGTCATCCTCCCCGGACTCCCGGGCCTCGGGGCTGCGCGCGGCCGGGGTCTCCAGCGGCACCATCCGCACCGGGTCGGTGGGGCGTACGGCCCCGCCCACACCCGTCTCCGGCGGCGTACCGGCGCCGACGGCCGCGTAACCGGGGCTGTCGGACGCACTGCAGCCGGCCAGCAGCATTCCGCCCAGCAGGACGCATACGGCCGCCGCACGACGGACCGCCGCCGAGCGGGGATGCGCTCCGCGGCGGTCAGGTCGTATACCAGCCATGCGGGCCACTGTACTGACGGACCGTCAGCAATGACCAGGGGTCCGATGCCCCGCCCTGGCTCAGTCCGAGATCAGCCCCTCCCGCAGCTGCGCCAGCGTGCGGGTGAGCAGTCGCGACACGTGCATCTGCGAGATGCCGACCGCCTCGCCGATCTGGGACTGCGTCATGTTGGCGAAGAACCGGAGCATGATGATCTGCCGCTCCCGCGCCGGCAGGCGCGCCAGCAGCGGCTTCAGCGACTCGCGGTACTCCACGCCCTCCAGCGCGGTGTCCTCGTACCCCAGACGGTCCGCGAGGGAGCCCTCGCCGCCGTCGTCCTCCGGGGACGGCGAGTCCAGCGAGCTGGCCGTGTACGCGTTGCCGACCGCCAGGCCGTCGACCACGTCCTCGTCCGACACCCCGAGATAGCGGGCGAGTTCGGGCACGGTCGGCGAGCGGTCGAGCTTCTGGGAGAGCTCGTCGGACGCCTTGGTCAGGGCCAGCCGCAGCTCCTGCAGCCGGCGCGGCACGCGCACCGACCAGCTGGTGTCACGGAAGTACCGCTTGATCTCGCCGATGACCGTCGGCATCGCGAAGGTTGGGAACTCTGTGCCCCGGCCGCAGTCGAAGCGGTCGATCGCCTTGATCAGGCCGATGGTGCCGACCTGGACGATGTCCTCCATCGGCTCGTTGCGGCTGCGGAAGCGCGCCGCCGCGTACCGGACCAGCGGGAGGTTGAGTTCGATGAGGGTGTCGCGGACATAGCCGCGCTCCGGGCTGTCCTTGTCGAGCTCGGCGAGCCGCAGGAACAGGGAGCGCGAGAGCGTGCGGGTGTCGATGGCGTCGGTCCGCCCGGAGGCGGAGACGGCCGGGAGGTCTTGGGGACCCAGCACCGGCGCCGTCGTCTCGACATCGGTGAGCACCTTGGAGCTGCCCAGTTCTAC
The DNA here is from genome assembly GCF_040680895.1 of Streptomyces sp. NPDC051940. Lineage (NCBI taxonomy): Bacteria > Bacillati > Actinomycetota > Actinomycetes > Kitasatosporales > Streptomycetaceae > Streptomyces > Streptomyces sp. NPDC051940. Next base: position 149,746 of record NZ_JBFAXR010000001.1, read on the forward strand.
GGACATGCCACCCCCTTGAGGTCGCGGTCGGTTCGCAGCCGGCCGATGCGGGCGGGCAACCGCCCCATCAGTCCAGCCTCATCCTGAATACCGGAGGCTGGGTCGCGGCAAACACGGTTCCAGCAGAATGTCACAAGTCGGCAACACGCTGTAGCGCCAAGTCGACATATCTGCGCAGCTGGAGAGGCCCCCCGGTCCGGACGGGTCCACCCGTCTCCACCCGTCCCGGTTACAGCTCGATCTTGTTTGCGGATCGCAGTCGCGCAAAGCTCCGGGACAGCAAACGGGACACGTGCATCTGGGAAACGCCCAGTTCGGCGCTGATCTGGGACTGCGTGAGGTTGCTGTAGTAACGCAGCACCAGGATGCGCTGCTCGCGCTCCGGCAGCTGCACCAGCAGATGCCGTACGAGGTCCCGGTGCTCCACGCTCGCGAGGTTCGGATCCTCGTAGCCGAGGCGATCGAGCAGACCGGGTGAACTCTCGCCCTCCTGTGCGGCTTCGAGCGAGGCGGCGTGGTACGCCCGCCCCGCCTCCCGGCACGCGAGCACCTCCTCCTCCGGTACGCCGAGACGCTCGGCGATCTCCGCGGAGGTGGGGTTGCGGCCGTGCTGGGTGGTGAGGTCCTCGGTGGCGCCGTTCACCTGCACCCACAGCTCGTGCAGCCGGCGCGGCACGTGGACGGTGCGGACGTTGTCGCGGAAGTAGCGCTTGATCTCGCCGACCACGGTGGGCATGGCGAAGGTGGGGAACTGCACGCCCCGGCCGGGATCGAAGCGGTCGATGGCGTTGATCAGGCCGATGGTGCCGACCTGGACCACGTCCTCCATCGGCTCGTTGCGGCTGCGGAAGCGGGCCGCCGCGTACCGGACCATCGGGAGGTTGGCCTCGATCAGCGCGGCGCGCACCCGGCTGTGCTCGGGGGTGCCCGGCTCCAGCAGGCCCAGCTCCTGGAAGAGGACCTGGGTCAGCGCCCGGGTGTCCGTGGGCCGCTGCCTCGAACCGGCTGGATCCGGCGTACGGGGCCCGGGGGCGGGCGGCGCGGCGCTGGTCGACACGGACCGGACCACCCCTTCTTCTAGCCTCGGCCCGGGTATCACGGCATGACCGTGCGACCTCTCGGGCAAAACGGGAAAAGCGGTCATAGCATCACAAGAGATGTGCACTGTGTGCAAGCACCGTAAATCACCGTGTTGACGGCTAGTTGAGGGCGCGTTCGGCGTGCATGCCGCGCGCCGGTCGTCAAGGCTGGGCTGACCGGGTGTGTCTGATACGGGGCCGGGACCGGCTGCCGCCGGACGCTCCGGGCGGGGTCAGTTGACCAGCTCCGACATGAAGTCGCCGATGCCCTCCGCGGCGTCCGCGACACCCTCGAAGCCCATGCCGACCAGCTCCGCCGAGCGTTGGGGCGAGGTGATAATGGTGTACACGACAAACACCACCAGTATGTATGTCGCTACCTTCTTCACGTCCATGGCGTGCTCCCCATCCTCCCCGGCGGCCTTACAGCACCGTCCCCGCGCCGCGAGTGAGTCTAACGACTGACCTGGAATTTATGGACCAAAGTCCCCTCGGCACAGGCCTTTCGTAGCCCCACAAACGGCCGAGCGGGGGCCACCATGGATACGTGCCCACCGGGTCTGGCAGGAACTCCGGCGGGCCGGGACGGCCTCCCCTGCGTGGCCGGCGCGCGCCGCACTTCCCCCCGAGTGGCGCGTGAGGGCCTGGAAGGCCGTCCCCATCGGGGGGAGCGGCTTGTCCCCCCGATGCCGCTCCCCCCGGCCCTGCCCTCCCCGCCCTCCGGCTCCGTCTCAGGGCTATTCGCCTGCGCCTCAAATTCGAACAGCAGTATCATTGGGCGCGTGGTCGAACCAACGCAGGACCCTCAGCCCACGGAGGCGGAACTCGCCCGCGTACGAGCCGACTTGGCCGCGCTGTGGCGCACCCTCCCCTGGTCCACCGACCCCTCACCCGGCCGTACGGACGACATCGGCTGGCTCCGCGCCGAGCTGGTCGCCAGCCCCGCCTGGACGACGGAGCAGCAGGCGGAGATGGAGCGCCTGCGCGCCCGCGAGCGCGAGCTGGTGCTGCGGCTCGGGAAGGCCGCCTGAGCCCCTCCCAGCGCCCCCTCAGCCCGCGGGCGGCACCGCCCGCGGCCCGTACGCCCCCGGGGTCAGCGGCACCGGGCAGGCGTCCTCGGCGGTGCGGGCCAGCGCCCGGACCAGCTCCGTCTCGTGCGCCGTACGCCACACCAGCGCCCAGTGGGAGTGCTCCGCCCCGCGCAGCGGGATGAAGTCGATGTCCGCCCTCGGATAGTGCCGCGTCGCGGGCGCGAAGACCGGGGTGGCGCACAGCCCCGCGGCCACCGCGGCGAACGCCTCCTGGATGGTCCCCGCCCGCGGGCCGAACCTGATCGGACGTCCGGACGGCGTCCGCTCCGGGCGCAGGGTGCGCAGCCAGTAGTCGGGTACGGAATACGTCGGCTGCATCAGCACGCAGTCGCCCAGATCCTCCAGCTCCACGTACTCCCGGCCGGCGAAGAGGTGGTCCACCGCGACGGCGAGGGCGACCGGTTCGACGAGCACCTCCGGGCCCACGGTGAGATCCGGCTCGCGCACCGGCAGCCACGTCACCTGGACATCGACGTCGCCGGCCCGCAGGGGCCCGAACGGGTCGGAGAAGTGCGCCTCGCGGAAGCTCAGCTCACAGCCCGGGTGGCGGGCCCGGAACAGCGCCGTGACCTGCGCGATGTCATGGGCGATGGGGCCCATGATGCCCAGCCGCAGCGCCCCGGTCGCACCGCGGGCGGCGTCGGCGGCGGTCTGCAGGGCGTCCGTGATCTGCCGGTAGCCGGCGCCCAGGTCCGCGTACAGGCGGGTGCCGATGGGGGTGAGGGCGACACGGCGGCTGGTGCGTTCGAACAGGGCCGCGCCGATCTGCCGCTCCTGCTTCGCGATCGCCTGGCTGACCCGCGCCTGGGAGACGTGCAGCCGCTCCGCCGTGCGGCCGAAGTGCAGTTCCTCGGCGAGGGTCAGGAAGATCTCGATGTCCCGCAGCTCCATTGCCGTAACCCCTCGACCCGACTGATAACCAGGCGGTTATTCAACCATCCGCGATTCGCCCTTGATCCAGCCCTGATCTGCGGAAATGGTAGAGATCATGAGCGCACCGGCCGAGATCTCCGCATCCGAAGCCAAGGCTGAGGCCTGGCACGGCGTGATCACAGCCTCCCTGCTTCACGATCTGCCGCAGGTGCCGCCGCCCTCCGTGGGCGAGATCCGCGGCCGGCTCGCTCATCCGGGTCTGGACAGCGTGCTGCGCTGCTGGCAGGCCAGGGGGGCGGACGGGGAGGTGGCAGCCGTCGCGGGGGTGCGGCTGTTCACCTCTCCCGGCATGGAGGACGTGGCGGAGCTGGCGCTGCACGTACGTCCCGCGGACCGGGACCGGGGGCTCGGCGGGGCGCTGCTGGCGGCCGCGGCCGGGGCGTGCCGGGACGGGGGGCGGCGGACGCTGCTGTGCGCCGTACCGGCGGGGACCGCGGCGGAGGCGTTCTTCCTGCGGCACGGCTTCAAGCAGGTGCTGACCGTACGCCATCTGGTGCTCGCCATGGACGGGGTGCACCGGGCGTGGCTGGAGGAGCTGGTGGGCGCCGGCCGGGACGGCTACGAGCTGGTCCGCTGGCGGGGGACGGTCCCCGACCGGCACGCCGCCGCCCTCGCGCGGGCCAAGGCCGCGATGGCCGACATGCCGCTGGGCGAGCTGGACCTGGGCACCCAGGGCTGGAGCGCCGCGCGGGTACGGGAGATGGCCGAGGTGATCGCCCGGCGCGGCGACGTACTGCTCACGGCCGCCGCCGTACACGGGGCGGAGATCGCCGGGTACACGGAGGTCGTGATCCCCGGGGGGTCGCAGCCGCGCGCCCGGCAGTACGACACGGCGGTCGTGCCGGCGCACCGCGGCCACGGCCTCGGGGTGTGGGTCAAGGCGGAGATGCTGCGCTGGCTGCACGACGCCTATCCGGGCGTACGCGAGGTCGAGGCGGACAACGCCGAGCAGAACGGCCCGATGCTGGCGGTCAACGAGCAGCTGGGGCTGCGGCACGAACGGGACACGCACGAGTACCAGCTGCGGCTGTGAGCGTCGCGGCGGGGGGCTGCCGGGGGGAGAGCTCGCGGGGGTGAGGACCTCACGGGGGTGAGGAGCTCACGGGGGGTGAGAAGACGGCCCGGGTGTGGGGACGCCCGGGTGACAGAGGCGCCGGCCGGCGCGTGGGGGTGCCGGCCGGCGCTTCGCTTTTCCCGCCGCTCTCAGAGGGTGGTGACGTCCAGCTCCCCCTCGGCGTACTGCGCGCGCAGGGTCTTCTTGTCGAACTTCCCCACGCTCGTCTTCGGCACCGCCTCGATCACCGTCCACCGCTCCGGCAGCTGCCACCTGGCGATCCGCTCGCCGAGGAAGGACCGCAGCTCCTCGAACCCGGGCGCCGCGCCCTCGACCGTCACCACGGCCGCCAGCGGGCGCTCGCCCCACTTCTCGTCCGGTACGGCGATCACCGCGGCCTCCGCGACCTGCGGGTGGGCCATCAGCGCGTTCTCCAGCTCCACCGAGGAGATCCACTCGCCGCCGGACTTGATCACGTCCTTGGCCCGGTCGGTGAGCGTCAGATAGCCGTCCGGCGTGATCGTGCCGACGTCGCCCGTACGCAGCCAGCCGTCCTCGCTGAACTTGTCCTCGGGGCGGAACGCCTCGCCCTGCGCGCCGCCGTAGTACGCGCCCGCGATCCACGGCCCGCGCACCTCCAGCTCACCGGCCGACTCCCCGTCCCACGGCTGGAACGTGCCGTCCGGGCCGGCCAGCCGCGCCTCGACGGAGGCGGGGAAGCGGCCCTGGGTGATCCGGTAGCCCATCTCCTCCTCGGCGGACAGGCCCGCCGGCGGATGCGAGACACAGCCCAGCGGCGAGGTCTCCGTCATGCCCCAGGCGTGCACCAGGCGGATGCCGTGGCGCTCCTCGAAGGCGGCCATCAGGGCGGGCGGACAGGCCGAACCGCCGATGATCACGCGGGAGAGGGAGGAGGCGTCGCGCGGCCGGGCGTCGAGCTCGGCGAGCAGGCCCTGCCAGATGGTGGGGACGGCGCCGCTGATCGTCGGCCGGATCCGCTCGATCATCTCGGCCAGCGGGGCCGGCTGCAGGAAGCGGTCGGGCATCAGCAGCGAGGTGCCCGCCATGAACGCGGCGTGCGGCAGCCCCCAGGCGTTGACGTGGAACATCGGCACCACGGGCAGCGCGATGTCGGCGGCCGTCAGGGCGAAGGACTCGGACGAGTTCACCTGCATGCAGTGCAGATAGACGGAGCGGTGGCTGTACAGCACGCCCTTGGGGTCGCCGGTGGTGCCGGAGGTGTAGCACAGAGCGGCGGCTTCGCGTTCGTCGATCTGCGGCCAGTCGTAGCTCTCCGGGCGGCCGGCGATCAGCTCCTCGTAGTCGTGGACCTGGACCGCCGCGCCCTCGAGCGGCGTACGGTTGCCGGGGCCGGCGACGACGACGTGCTCGACGGACTTCAGATGCGGCAGCAGCGGCGCGAGCAGCGGGATCAGGGTGCCGTTGGCGATGACCACGCGGTCGGCGGCGTGGCCCACGATCCACGCGAGCTGGGCCGGGGGCAGCCGGAGGTTGAGGGTGTGCAGCACGGCGCCCATGGACGGGATCGCCATGTACGCCTCGAGGTGCTCGGCGTTGTTCCACATCAGCGTGCCGACCGGCTCCTCCGGCTGGACGCCCAGCTCGTCGCGGAGCGCGTGCGCGAGCTGGGCGGAACGGGCGCCCACCTCGGCGTAGCTACGGATGTGCGGCTCGCCCTCCCCGGTCCAGGTGATCACACGGGAGCGGCCGTGGACGGTCGATCCGTGGGTCAGTATCCGCGAGACGGTCAGGGGTACGTCCTGCATCGTGCTCAGCACGGGGGCCTCCCTGGGGCGAGGTCGGGCGTCAGGTCGAGCGCGAGGGTTCACCGGGCGGTTACGCACCGGTAATCGATGGCGCTGATTCTGCTGACCTGCGGAAGGCTTGTCACTACCCCTCGGCCCACCCGGCGGCAGATGCTTGGCGTGCGCACAGGGGGAGCGGGGCATTCACACAGGGCGGCGCACGCCGTGCCCCTCCTCGCGGGCCGCGTCAGCCGCCGCGTCAGCCATCCCGGTAAGCCGCCCGCGTCAGCCACCCCCGTCAGCCGCCCGCGAAGACCGCCACCGGCGCGCGGACCACGTTGCGGTCGATCGTCAGCGTCACGCCGCCGTGCGACTCGCGGACATCCCCGGCGTACTGGTGCAGCCGGTGGCGCCACGCCTCGGCCCGCAGCGCGGGTTCGGCGGCGAGCGCCGGCGGTGTGCCCCAGCGCGCGAACCACATCACCGTCGGCAGGTCCGTCACACCGGCCAGGCGGGCGCGCTCCATGGCGGCGACGCCGGAGCCGGAGCTGGAGTAGAAGCCCGGGATGTAGCCGTGACTGCGCACCTCGCGGTTCCAGGCCCGTACGAAGGACAGCGTGGCCCGGGCGCAGGCGCGGTCGCCGATGTCGTACGCCTCGACGTCCAGGTAGAGCGGTGAGTGCGTGGCGATGCCCAGCGCCGCCGCACGGTCCACGGCGTCGCGTCCCTCGCGCCTGCCCAGGGCCCGCGGCTCGGAGCCGATGCGGTGGTGGGGGGTGGCGATGCAGGGGGCCTGGGAGCCGACGTACAGGGGCAGGTGGTGCCAGCCCATCCGGGCGGTGTCGCGGATCCACCCCCGGGTGAGGTTCGGCTGCGTCTTGCAGGCGCGGTTCACGCCGCCGACGTAGATGCCGACCGCCCGGTACGGGGAGCTCTGCGCCCAGGCGCGCATGGCGCCGCGGGAGGGGGCTTCGCAGGTGTCGAAGGCCTTGCCGTCGAAGATCCGGGCCGAGGCGGCGCGGGGGCCCTCGTGCGCGCTGGCCGCTGCCGCCGTGACGCCGATCAGGGCGAGGGCGGTGAGGAGCGCGGGGGCGATTTTTCCGATGAACTGCCTTTCATCACGCATGGGGGCAGTCAACGGTCCGCCTCCGGCGCGTCCGCGGAGGCGCGCGGGGCGGTCCCCCGGATGGCCCGCGGGTCGGTCCGGTCGCTCGGCGCGGGGCGCTGCGCGGCGTGCCCTTGGCCTGGGCCCTTACGCGGCCGTCACCAGCTCCTCCAGCGCCGCGTCCTCGCGGAGCTTGGCCAGGGCGCGGGAGACGGCGCTCTTCACCGTGCCCACCGAGACCCCGAGGACCTCGGCGGTCTGCACCTCGGTGAGGTCCTCGTAATAGCGCAGCACCACCATCGCCCGCTGCCGCGCCGGCAGCTTCAGCACCGCCCGCCACATCGCGTCGTGCGTCGCCTGCCGCTCGGCGGGGTCCACGACCGGCAGGGGATCGGGCTCGGGCAGCTCGTCGCCGGCCGCGAACTCGTCCACCCGGCGCCGGCGCCACTCCGAGGTGCGGGTGTTGAGCAGCGCGCGCCGGACGTAGCCGTCCACGGCACGTGGGTCCTCGATCCGGTCCCAGGCGAGATACGTCTTGGTGAGGGCGGTCTGCAGCAGGTCCTCGGCGTCCGCCGGGTTGGCCGTCAGGGAGCGCGCGGTGCGCAGCAGCACGGGGCCCCGCTCGGCCACGTACGAGGTGAACGTCGGCTGGGCGGGTTCGGCGGTGCTGGCCCTGCGCATGGTGGTGACGGTCATGAACACCACGCTAGGAGCGGACCGGGGGCGGCGGATCGGCCGGAGGTCGTGATACGACGTCCCCCTCAGGGACTAGACCACCGGTCCACTACACCTTCTGGAGTCGGAGCAGCGGATGAGGGATCCCCTCAGGGCGTGCCCTGGAGGGCTATCTCCTCCCCCGCCGGAGATCCTTCCGCGGCTCCTTCCGTGGCTCCTTCCGCAGCTCCTCCCAGACGGGCGCCCGCGCGGCCCGCACGATGGCGACCGGGGCGTCCACGGCGTTGCGGTCGACGGTCAGTTCGACGCCGCCGTACTTCTCGGTGACCTCCCCCGCGTACTGATGGATCCGGCGGTGCGGCCACCACGCCCGGCGGGCGAGGACCGGTTCGGCCTCGAGCGCCGGCCCCCGGTCGTGCCAGCGCGCGAACCACACGACCTCCGGCAGCCCCGACACCCCGTCGCGCCGCGCCTGTTCGATCATCGCCACGCCCGACTCGGCGCTGCTGTACATCCCCGGGAGCCAGCCGCGCTCACGCACGGCGGCGCTCCAGGCCCGTACGAAGTCGAGCGTCCGCCGGCCGCACACGCCGTCGACCGGCGCGAAGCTCTCGATGTCCAGATAGAGCGCGCTGCCCTCACGCATCCCCAGCCGCTGGGCGCGCAGCACCGCGTCCTCCCCCTCGCGCGCCCCGGTCTGCACGGGGTCGCCCGTGAGCCGGTAGCGCCGCTTGTACGGCGCCTGGACGCACGGCGACTGGGTGCCGACGTAGACCGGCAGGACGCGCCAGCCCATCGCGTGCACCTGACGCAGCCAGCCGGCGGTGAGATGCGGCTGGCGGGGGCAGCCCCGGCCGCGGCCGCCGTACGGGGATGCCCGCCACGCGCGCATGGTGGACAGCGGCGGGGTGAGACAGGTGTCGAAGGCCAGGCCCTGGTGGACGTGGGCGCCCTGGGCGCGGGGGTCGGCGAGGGCGGGGGCCCCAGACGGGAGCGGTGGGGCGGGCGCCGCTCCGGTGAGGAGGGTGACGATGACCGCGATCAGGGCGGGCAGGCATCTTCGGGCGAGCGGAGCAGGTCGCGGCATGGTGCAGAGTCAAGGCAGGCCGCATCCCGGCGCCCGCTACGACACGCCGTCCGCGGACAGGACCAACCCGGACGTCGGAACGCCCGTACCCGCTGTGACCAGCACCTGCGCGGCGCCCTCGACCTGGTTCACGGCGGTGCCGCGGAGCTGGCGGACGGCTTCGGCGATGCCGTTCATGCCGTGCAGGTACGCCTCGCCGAGCTGGCCGCCGTGGGTGTTGAGGGGCAGCGCGTCGGCCCGTACGAAGTCCGCCGCCTCGCCGGGCGCGCAGAACCCGAACTCCTCCAGCTGCATCAGCACGTACGGCGTGAAGTGGTCGTAGAGGACCGCCACATCGATGTCGCGGGGCGTCAGGCCACTGGTCCGCCATAGCTGACCTGCGACGACGCCCATCTCGGGGAGAGTTGTCAGACCCTCGCGATAGAAAGAGGTCATCTGCTCCTGGGCGCGCCCGGCGCCCTGGGCCGCGGCCGTGACGACGGCGGGGGGACGGCGCAGCTGCCGGGCGCGCTCGGGGGTGGTGACGACGAGGGCCTGGGCGCCGTCGGTCTCCTGGCAGCAGTCCAGGAGGCGCAGGGGTTCGACGATCCAGCGGGAGGAGGCGTGATCGTGCGGAGTGATGGGGCGGTTGTAGAAGTACGCGGCGGGGTTGGTCGCCGCATAGCGTCGTGCGGTCACGGCGACGGGGGCGAAGTCGTCGGGGGTGAGCCCGTGGACGTGGAGATAGCGCTGGGCCGCCATCGCCACCCATGAGGCGGGCGTGAGCAGGCCGTAGGGCAGGCCCCAGCCGAGCGCCACGCCCTCGGCGGAGGGTTCGCGGTGGGTGACGCCGGAGCCGAAGCGGCGGCCGCTGCGTTCGTTGAAGGCGCGGTAGCAGACGACGGTGTCGGCGAGCCCGTTCGCGACGGCCAGGGCCGCCTGCTGGACGGTCGCGCAGGCGGCGCCGCCGCCGTAGTGGACCCGGGAGAAGTAGCTGAGTTCGCCGATGCCGGCGGCCTGGGCGACGGTGATCTCCGGGTTGGTGTCCATGGTGAACGTGACCATGCCGTCGACGTCCCCCGGGGTGAGCCCGGCGTCGTCGAGGGCCGCGTGCACGGCCTCGACGGCCAGCTTCAGCTCGCTGCGCCCGGAGTCCTTGGAGAACTCGGTGGCGCCGATCCCGGCGATGGCGGCCCGCCCGCCGAGGGAGTCGGGGCGGCGGAGGGTCATGGGCGGGGCTCCTGGGGGGTCGCTTCGGGGGGCGCTGCGGGGTTCGCTTCGGGGGTGAGGTGGGCGGTCACCTCGGCGGTGACGTGGGTGCCGAGGGAGTTGGTGCCGGTGATGTGGAGTGTTCGGAGGGGGGTGGTCGTGGGGGCGTGGGGCAGGGTGCCGGGTGGGTCCTGGGTGACGGTGCCGGTCAGGGTCAGGTCGTCGTCCGGGTGGGCGGGTACGCCGAGCCGGATGCGGACCGAGCGCAGGAGGGCGCGGGGGCCGAGGCGTTCCTTGACGTAGCGGCCGACGAGGCCGGTGGTGGTGAGGATGTTCAGGAAGATGTCCGGGGAGCCGCGGTCCCGGGCGGCTTCGGGATCGTGGTGAACGTCCTGGTAGTCCCGGGTGGCGAGGGCGCCGGAGATGATCAGGGTGCGGGTGACGGGGAGGGAGAGCGGTTCGAGGACTCCTGGGGGGAGGGGGGGAGGGACCCCCGGGCCGGCGTTTTCGCTCCGCCGCCGCCCGGGCTCCGGTGCGTCGCGCGGCTCCCCTGCGCCGGCAGCCCCCGCTTCTCCCTCTGCCCCTGCATCGGACCCCGCCTCCGCGGTTTCCGCCCGGAACACGGGCAGCACCAACCCCCGCTCCACCTCCGCGAACTCCAGCCGTACCGGCATCCCAATGCGTACGGCGTCGTACGGCACACCGACCACGCTGCTGATCACCCGCACGCCCTCCGCGAGCTCCACCAGCGCCACCGCGTACGGACCCCCCGTACCGCCCGCGGCGAACGCCGGGAACGACGGATGGTGCATCACGACGTACGAATAGACCGTCCCCGTCCCCTGGGCCCGTACCGTGTCCCACTCCGCTGACCCGCAGCCGTTGCACCCGGGCAGCCACGGGAAGCGGAGGCGGCCGCAGGCCGTGCAGCGCTGGATGAGCAGCTCGTGCCGGGTGACGCCCTCCCAGTAGCCGGCGTTGTCCCGGTTGACCACGGGCCGGGGGCGGGTGGCCGCCGGCCGCCGCCCCGTGGCGGCCCCCTTCGGCGCGTACTTGAAGACGCGTAGCCGGTGGACACCGGCCGGCTCGCCGTCCACCTGGATCTCCATGCGCGTGGTGAGGAAGTACCCGGTGCCGAGCCGGGTGTTCTTCCGGGGCGAGACCGACTCGATCACCGAGTCGAAGGTGACGCTGTCCCCCGGCCGCAGCGCCCGCACGTACTCCTGCTCGCAGTCGGTCGCCACGACGGACGTGAAGCCCTCGTCCTCGGCCAGCCGCAGCAGCTCCTCCCAGGGCGCCGACCGGCTGGTGTTGCCCCGCAGTCCGCCCATCGTCCACACCTGGAGCATGGTCTCCGGCGCGCTCCCGTCGGCCGGCAGCGGATGACCGAGGGCCTCGCACCAGTGCCGGATCATGGGCGCGTTGACGGGGTCGGGGCCGACGCCGGCCACGGTGGCGGGCAGGCCCTCGAACGCCTTCAGCCGCTCGTACAGCTTGTCGTACTCCTGGTCCTGGCTCATCGAAATCTGACTGTCCGTCAGATGCGGTCAACTGTCAATGCCCCGCGACCGGCACGCCCGGGGCGAACGCGGCGCGGCCGCGCCCCCCGAGGGGGACGCGGCCGCACTGAGCGCACAAGACCCGAAGAGTGAGCTCCGGCTCCCGGCCTACCAGAGGTAGCCGAAGGAGACGGTCGTGTCGCTCTGGTCGACCGAGTTGCCCCAGCCCTGGATGTTCGCGGAGTTGCTCTCATTGGAGCCGCCGCCCTGGGCCACCTGCTGCGACTGCGAGCTGTTGCCGCTGTTGTTGCCGCCGACGCCGCCGAACTGGCCGACGTTGGCCGCGTTGGAGAACTCGTCGGCGAAGGAGCCGTTGTCCGCCTGGGCAACACCGGTGAACATCGCGGCTGCGAGGGGGATCGAGGCTACGGCGGCGATGACACGGGCGGTGCGGATGCTTGCCATGGTAATTCCTTCCCAAGGACGGAAGTCGGTGCTGGTCCGGGGCCGGTGGCCGACCGTTCCCCGGTGCTGTGGACGACGTCGCGGACACATCCCTGCCCCTGGATCCGAGTCTTATCGGCCCAGACGACTCGAATCCCCCGCAAGCGTGAGCGAAACCCGGTAAACCCAGCGGGTCCTCACCACTTCCGGTCATCGAACATCCGTACGAATATAGAAGCATGGACGGATCCGCCTCTGCCCACGACCCGGCGCGTCCCGACGCGCACCCGCACCCTGAGACGCGTGCGCACGCGCACACCGACGCGCAGGCGCACCCGCACACCGACGCGCACACCCAAGCGCGCACCAACGCGCTGATCGCCGCGGCCCGCGGCCTCCCGGTCTTCCCGCTGTCCCGGGCCAAGCAGCCCGCGGTCCCCTCCCCCCACCGCTCCGAGTGGCCGCGCATCCCCTGCCGGGGCGAGTGCGGTCTGATCGGCCACGGGGTCCACGACGCGACCACCGACCCCGACGCCATCCGCACCCTCTTCGCCGCGGCCCCCTGGGCCACGGGTTACGGCATCGCCTGCTGCCGGCCGCCGCTGCTCGTCATCGGCATCGACCTGGACGTCAAGACAGGGAACGACAGCCTCGCGGCGTTCCAGACCCTGGCCGACGACCACGGCTTCCGCGTCCCGGCCACGGTCACGGTCCTCACCCCGAGCGGCGGCCGCCATCTCTGGCTGACGAACCCCTCCACGGCCCGGGTCCCCAACTCGGCGTCCCGGCTGGCCCCCGGCATCGACGTCCGCGGCACGGGCGGCTACCTGGTCGGCCCGGGTTCCCTGACCCTCGCGGGCTCCTACCGCCTGGCCCCCGGCTCGGCCCAGCACCCCGCGCCGGCCCCCGCCCCGCTCCTCGCCCTCCTCACGGAACCGTTAAGCCGCCCCGACCCCCCGCCCCCGGTCACGGGCGCCTGGGACAACCGCGCCGACGCCCTGATCCGGTTCGTCAAGGACTCCCGTCCCGGCGAACGCAACGCCCGCCTCTTCTGGGCAGCCTGCCGCGCCTACGAATCGGGCCACGGCGAGGACACGGCGCAGGCCCTGATAGCCGCGGCGGTGACGACGGGGCTCACGCCGCGCGAGGCGACGGCAACGGTGACCTCGGCAGCGCGGTATCACCGGTGACCGTTCGCGGGGCGGATCAGGGCCAGGCGTTCATGGCCAGCGCGGCCACCCGCTCCAGCTCCTGCCGGCTCGCGCCGTCGCGGGCCGACTGCGACATGCCCTGCATCACCGACACCGTGTACATGGCCAGCGCCACCGGGTCGGTGTCCGCGGGCAGTTCGCCCGCCTCGACGTCGACCCGGATGCGCTGCTCGAACACCGCCGCGTTGCGGGCGCGGAGCCGCCGAAGCCGTTCGGCCACGTCCGCGGTGTTGGTGTTCTCGCCCGCGCACAGCAGCATGCAGCCGCGCGGGCGGCCGTCCCGGGTGTGCTCGTCGGCCGCCTCGTGCAGCAGCCGCGCGACGGCCCGCTTCGCGGTGGGCTCCTGGGTCAGCGCACGGGCCATGAACCCGCCGTAACGGATGCCGTACGCCTCGACCACCTCGTCGAACAGCGCCTTCTTGTCGCCGAACGCGGCGTACAGGCTCGGCGCACCGATGCCCAGCGCCTTCGTCAGATCGCTGATCGAGGTCGCCTCGTAGCCCTGCGACCAGAACAGCCGCACAGCCTGGTCCAGGGCCGCCTCCCGGTCGAACGAGCGGGGTCGGCCGCGCTTCGCACTCGCCATCCCCGAATTCTAGAGCAATCGCTAGAGATTGCCGCTACAGTCAATTCTCTAACGATCGCTAGAGAATGGATGTGGCGTGGTGGGTGCGCTGACAGGCAAGGTCGCTCTGGTCACAGGGGGCAGCCGGGGCATCGGACGGGCGATCGCCGAACGGCTGGCGCGGGACGGCGCGCGGGTGGGAGTGCACTACGCCGCGAACGCCGCCGCGGCCAAGCAGACCGCCGCCGCGATCGAGGACGCGGGCGGGTCGGCCTTCCTCATCCAGGCCGAACTCGGCGTCCCGGGCGACGTCGAGGCGCTGTGGTCGGCCTTCGACTCACACGCGGACGGGCTGGACATCCTGGTCAACAACGCGGGTATCGCGGACATCGGCGGTATCGCCGACACGTCGCCGGAGACGTACGACCGGGCGTTCGCGGTCAACACCAGGGCGCCGTTCTTCATCACGCAGCTCGGGCTCGGCCGGCTGCGCGACGGTGGCCGCGTCATCAACATCTCCACCAGCTACACCCTCGGCAAGACCGAGCCCCAGCTGATCGCGTACGCGATGTCGAAGGCCGGAGTCGACGTGTTCACCACGACCCTGGCCAAGGAACTCGGCCCCCGCGGCATCACCGTCAACGCCGTCAACCCCGGCGCGATCGACACCGATCTCAACGCCTGGTGGCTGCGCGGCGACGAGGCGGCGCGCGAAGCCACCGCCGCCCGCTCGCCGTTGGCCCGCGTCGGGGCGCCCGACGACGTGGCCGGCGTGGTCGCGTTCCTCACCTCCGACGACGCGGGCTGGCTCACCGGTCAGCGGCTCGACGCCACGGGAGGGGCACTCCTGTAGGGCTGTCGCGGGGATCACGGCGCGCGGACACACCTGGCCCCCCTCCAGAGGGACTTCACCCCTCGGGGTCAGAAGAAGCGAGCCAGCACGGCCTTGGACAGGCTCTCCGTCCCCAGGGTCGACGAGGGATCGAGAGCGATCCGGCCCAACAGCCGTATCGCGCCGTCCCGGTCACCGCTCCGGTCGAGCAGCAGCGCCCTGCTGATCAGCAGCGTGCCCCGGGTGTCGGCGTCGGGACCGCCCGCCAGCCCGTTCTCGATCGCGCGGCGCTGGTCGTCCGGGTCGGTGGTCAGCGACGCGAGCTCCTTCCACACCTGCGGGAGCCCGGGGAAGCGGGTCGCGATGCCCTGCAGTATCGCCAGCTTCTCGGCGGGATCACCGATCCACTCGAGCTGGACGAAGGCACGGGTGAAGCCGTCGAAGAGCTCACCGGCCCGCTCCCGCCGGAGCAGGTCGAGCGTGGCCTTGCAGGTGAAGAACCCGCGCGGCGCGAGACGGTCCACCTGCCCGTACAGCTCCTCGGCCTTCGCCGCGTCGCCCTGCAGCAGCGCCGTGAAGGCCGCGTCGTACGACGGATAGGGCCAGCGCGGAGCGAGGCGCTGCGCCTGCTCGAGCAGCACGAGGGCACGCTCGTAGTCACCGCGCCCGCCGGCCTCCCGCGCCTGCTGATGCAGCCCGCGCGCCTGCGCCGGCACCGCCTCGCCGCCCGTGACCTCCCAGTTCACGGTGCCGGTGAACCCTTTGAGGTCCTCCGTGGTGAGCACGCGCCCGGCGGAATCCCGGAACACGACCCATGCCTTCATCAGCCCTCCCTCTGCCCCACTCAGCCGAGCAGGATGCCGAACTCCATGGACAGGTCGCTGCCGGCAGCGGCACCGGGCGCGTGGATGATCTCCGAGCCCGTGGTGGAGGGACCAGTGGCGTTCGAGGGCAGCGACCAGACGGCGCCGCGCCACCCGTAGGCGCTGTAGTCGCCGATCGCCGCGTCCGGCCTGCCGTCGCCGTTGGTGTCGCGGACCCGCACGCTGTTGCCGAAGTCGGTGCCGTAGGCGTACGGCATACCCGCCGCGTCCGGCGAGATCCATGAGGCTCCGGATCCGCTCAGCCCGGCCGCCGATCCCTTCAGGACGGTCGCCCCGCCCCGGTTGTCCTCCGAGCTGACACCGATCAGCAGGTCCGCGTATCCGTCGCCGGTGACGTCACCGGCGGAGACGTCGGAGCCGAAGTGATCGTTCTGCTCCGGCGTCCCGGGCACTCCGCTCGACGACTGGCTGACACTCCAGGGGCTGCGCGTCGTACTCAGTCCGGAGGAGGAGCCGTAGGCGATCCCGACCCGGCCGGCCCCGGCGGTGCTCCCCACGGCGGCCCAGCTGCTCCCGACCGCCACATCGCCGTAGCCGTCCTTGTCGAAGTCCCCGACCGTGACGGATTGACCACCGGTCGCGGTCTTGGCGGTGGCGCTGAAGCCGGTCGAGGTGCCGAGGAGGACCTGCGTGGTCTTCGCGTTCACCGTCACCAGATCAACACCCCCGGTCCTGTTGATCCTTCCGGCGACCGCCCTGTTCGCACCGATGGTGAGCTTCTTGGTGATGACGGCCTTGGGTACGCCGGTGCGGGCGAACGGCCCCTTGTACAGGCGCAGGGTGAACCCCCGCTGCACCACGGCGGGATCCGCGTAGCCGTCGCCCGTGAAGTCCCCCGCGGCCAGCACGTCGCCGAAATAGCCGTCGATGACGGGGGCCTTGTCGGCCACGCCGGCGCCACCGCTCAGTCCGGTCGGGCTGCCCCACAGGATGGTCGTCATGCCCTGGTCCCGGACGCTCCCGACGTCCTCGTACGGGGCGCCGACCACGAGGTCGGCGTAACCGTCCGCGTCCAGGTCGCCGCTGGTGAAGGCTGCCCCGAACTCGTCGCCCGGCTCCGCGGCGCCGGGGACGCCGACGCTGTTCTGGCTGATCGCGGCGGGCTCGGAAGGGCCGGGCCCGGTCGCCGACCCGTAGACCACGCTGACGAAGCCGGCCCGGTCGACGCCGCTCGGAAAGCCGTACTGGGTCCCGATGGCGAGGTCGTGATAGCCGTCACCGTTGAAGTCGTCGGCGTACCGCGCCCCGACAGCACCGGCAGGCGAGGCGAGCACCGGACCGGCCCCGGCGATCAGAAGGGACACGAGCACTGCGGCAACACGCGTACGCATCAACAGCCCTTCGGCGGCGACCAGTCCGGCGGATCAGCTACCAGACCGTCGGACGGACCGAAGGGTTGTACGACGACACCCGGGGCGAGAAAGCCCCTTACGTATCTGAACCCCCTTCCTGCGAGTTCCGCGGGTAGGGGGCTTTCCTTGATGGGGGGATGGGGTATCAGTTCTGTCCAGGTGGCGCGTGGCCCGCAGGGTTCTCGTTCGTTGTCGAGAGCCCGCCACCGTTGCAGTTGCCCTGGGGTTCCTGACCGCCGTTGTTGTGACACACCGGCTCGATCTTGGCAACCGCGCTGGTGGCGCCTCCGACACCCAGGGCGAGCGCTGCGGCCGTCGCGGCTGCCGCCGCTCCGACCCTCTTCATCGTGATGTTGGCCATAAGGCCCCGCCTCCGGAGTTCCCGCTGGTGCGGCAGAGCAATCCGGACTGTCGCATGTATCAAGATCAACCCTTCTAGGATGACCGCACGTTGTCAAGGAATTCAGACAATTGTTACAAAAAGATCTCCACGATCGATGCCGGCTCGCGGAGGACGGTCCCATCCGGCCATCGATGAGATACGGACACCACCGGCGTCGTCCGACCGGCCAGATACGGCGGTGCGCGCGCGTACAGCGCCGGCGGCGCCACGGCGAATGGCGGCAAGCTCGCCGCTGATCCGGGTGAGCGGGCCGCTGTTGTTCCCGCTGGCCGGGTGAAGCCCGTCGTTGAGCGTCTGAGAGATGAGGTGTTGGACAAGCTCGGTCCGCAGCACCGAAAATCGGGCCGTCATACGGGGCGGTCGTGCAGGCTTCGTGGGCCGGTCAGATCGTCGCTGCGGGATTCTGCGGGTCGCCCTCGGCTGCCGGCGCCACTGCAGTTTCCTCCTGTACTGCGACCGGCAACCGCAGAAGCTCGGCCTGGTCGTACTCGGCTGCCTTGAAGCTGGGCCAGTAGGTGACGTGGGGCCGCGACCGCTCGATCATCGCCAGCAGCAGGTCACCGTGCACGATGCGGACGCTCACTGCCGCTCCGTCGCTCTGGCCCAGATTGTCAACGACGTAGACGTAGTAGTGCTCGGGATCGGCCTGGGCGGCTGCCACCTGCCGCCCCTCCAACGGAAGCGGCTGAGTCCGCGCAGAGCCACTGAACGCCTTCACCTCGATCTTCCGAGGCGGACTCTTGACGTCGTACGGCGCCCCCGCAGCCCGAGCATCCACAGCCTCGCGACCGTGTGCCGCCTCCAACGCGATCACGTACTCGATCGCCGCGTCCTCGATCTCCCTGTTGCCCATCGCGTCCCCTCCCACTCCGTCCATCGTCCACGCGATGCCCATCGGGCTCAATGGCCCGGTGGTCCTGCAGATGCTCGGTAGGCACACGGCTCCAGAGAGGGGCGGCCTCACACCTTCCTTCAGTTCATGGCTCAGTTGGGAACCCATCTGTCTGGGTCGGTCCGCTGAGGCCCTCGACAGCAAACGGCACATGTCCCCCGTCCATCAGCGGACCACGGCCGCTCCATGGCATGTGGGTCGAATCAGACGAGAGAGCGTGCAGTCTGGGCAGCGCGTGAGGGATGACCCAACTGTCCGAACCGCGCGTACCGAAATCTCTGCGCGATCTCGCCGCGCGGAGCGACGTTGCCCCGTGCCGCATCGTGACATCGGCACCCTTGATGGGAATCCCGCGCGGCGAGGAGACCGAGCAACGACTAAACCGTTAGGCGATCCTTACCCAGCACTATGTTGATCAAGGTGGGGCGGCTGATCTGATAGCGGGGTGCGAGTAGAGAACTGCGTGACGCGCGACCACATCGAGGTGTGGAATCACCGCGTGCTGCCACCGGGTGGGACACGGATTCAGTTGCGGACCCTCGTACATGCGTCTCTGCTGCCGATCGTGGTCTGGCTCAGCACCATGCGCTTCGCCTACTCCGTCTATCAGCCTGTGGCAATTGCCCTGGCCGGGAGCTTTGCACTTTTCGTGCTGTGGGGATTCCTCCGACGCCGCAAGGTGGGGCATTCCACCCGCTGCTGCCTCTACGGCGCCGTGGGCGGGGTGCTCGACAAGTCCATGCCGGGGCGCTGACCAGACCGGAGCCTCCGACCGTTGATACCGGTCGGAGGCTCCATGTACGGCGGTGGGTGTGGGATTTGAACCCACGGTGACATTGCTGCCACGACGGTTTTCAAGACCGTTCCCTTAGGCCGCTCGGGCAACCCACCCTGCCCTGTGGTGGGACAGGGCGGGTACAGCCTAGTCGGTGTCGGGGGGTCCCTGGTGTTCCGGGACGGGGTGGGGGGAGGGGGTGGGTGGGGGGTGTCGGGTCAGGTAGCGGTTCAGCGGGGGTTCCGTGGCGATGATGTGGCCCAGGGCGATGCTCACCGTGATCGACGCGAAGATCACGATCAGCCACGAGAGCAGGGTGAAGACCGAGCCCAGGGGGCCGAATTGGTCGATGCTCTCGTTCAGGGCCCGGGGCATGTAGATCGGGGAGACCCACGCCAGCAGCGCCATCGCCAGGGCCGTCAGGACCGCGCCCGGGAGCAGGGGGAGCCAGGGGACCTGGCGGGCCAGCAGGAGGCGCTGCGTCCACCACCACAGCGCCACCACCGCCAGCAGGGTCAGCGGTACGCCCAGGATCGGGCCCGCGCCGAAGCCGCCGCGCACCGTGCCCAGCGTGGCCAGGGCCGCCAGCCAGCCCGCCAGCCACGCCAGCCAGCGCCACGTCGCCACCCGTGCCGTCGTGTGGGGCACCTGCCAGGCCCGTTCGCACAGGCGTTGCAGGGCCCGGCTCAGGGCCGTGGCCGACAGCAGCGTGACCGCGATGCCGAGGATCCCGAAGGTCTGTCTGACGGATTCGCTGTCCGCCCCGTAGACCTCCTGGAACTGGTCCAGGATCTGGCCCCGCAGGCCGAAGATCGTCTGGAGGGACTGCAGCACCTCGTTCCGTACGCCCTCGGGGCTGAACGCCGCCACCACGAACAGCGCCGGCACCGCCGTCAGGAACGCCTGGGCCGCGGCCGTGATCGCCGTGTCGAAGATCCGTACCGTACGGAACTCGTGGGCGATGCGCCGCGCGACCGGGAAGCGGGTGTGCATCAGTTCGCGGGAGGAGGCCGTGACGCGGCGGGCCCTGTCCCGGATCCCCGCCGCGCGCCGGGTGCCGGTCGCCTCGTCGCTCACCCTCGCCCTCCTCGTACACGTCCCCGCGGCGTCAGGCCCCGGCCTCCAGTCTCGGGGCCGGCGCCGGCGCCGGACACGCGGGTGGGCTGAACGGGTGCGGGCGCGCCGGGCTCAGAAGCCGTAGCGCGTGTGCCCGTACGGGCCCTTCGCGAAGGCGTACGCCGTGGCCGGGACCACCTCGTAGACCCAGGCCCGGCCGCCCGAGTGGATGAACGCCCCGTCCTCGATGCCGAAGTGCCAGTCCGGGCCGTACTTCGACTCCCACGCCGCCGCCAGCAGGCCCAGCCGCGCGGCGTCCGTGACGCGGGCCGCGGTGCCGTTCAGGACCAGGTCCAGGCCCTTGCCGAGGGTGTTCGTGCCCGTCGTCATCGTGACGTGGGGGTTGTCGCGGAGGTTCTTCGCCTTCTGTTCCGCGGGGCCCGTGCAGAAGTGCAGCGTGCCGCCCTGCCAGACACCGATCAGGGGTGTGACGTGCGGGCTGCCGTCGGCGCGGACGGTGGTGAGCCAGTACAGCTCCGCCCTGGCGAAGGCGTCGGCCGCCTCCGGCCAGGGCGTGGCGGCCATGCCGTCGTCGCTGTAGCGGGCGTCCAGTTCCGTGGTGCTCGGGGCGTGGGTCATGAACGTCGTCCTTCCGTGGGCTGCTCCCATCAAGGCAGACCGCCGTCAAGGGCAGACCACCATTAAGGCCAGACCACGGAAGGACGTGGAACTCATCGCGCGAAGCGGCGTGTCAGCCGCGTGTCGCGGCTGACAGCGGGGGTCAGCGGCGGGTCGGCGACGGGTCAGCGGTCTCCCTTGAACTCCCCGAGCGTCACCGTCACCGTGTGCTCCTTGCCGCCGCGCTCATAGGTGACCTTCACCTCGTCGCCCGGCTTGTGCGTCCAGAGCTGGCCGATCAGCGTCGGGCCGCTGTCGATGACCGTGTCGTCGACCTTCGTGATCACGTCACCCGACCGCAGGCCGGCCTCGTCCGCCGGGCCGCCGGGGGTGACCGCCTTGGCGGAGCCGCTGTCCTCGGTGACCCGCGCGCCCTGGCCCTGGTACGACATGTCCACCTGGACGCCGATCACCGCGTACACCGGCTCGCCGGTCTTGATCAGCGTGTCGGCGACCCACTTGGCCTGGTTGATCGGGATCGCGAAGCCCAGTCCGATGGAGCCGCCCTGGCCGCCGTACTCGCCCTGGCTGGTCGTCTGGATCGCGGAGTTGATGCCCACGACCCGGCCCTTGGAGTCGAGCAGCGGGCCGCCGGAGTTGCCCGGGTTGATGGACGCGTCCGTCTGGAGCGCGTTCATGTACGAGTTCTGGTCCGACTGGCCGTCGCCGGAGGCCACGGGGCGGTTCTTGGCGCTGATGATGCCCGTCGTCACCGTGCCGGACAGGCCGAACGGGGCGCCGATCGCGATCGCCTCGTCGCCCACGTCGATGTTGTCCGAGTTGCCCAGCGGCAGCGGGGAGAGCCTGGCACCGGAGGCGTTGGTCAGCTTGATGACGGCCACGTCGTAGCCCTGGGCCTTGCCGACGACCTCGGCGTCGAACGTCCTGCCGTCGGAGAAGGTCGCCGTCAGCTTGCCGCCGTTCGCCGCGGAGGCCACCACGTGGTTGTTCGTGAGGATGTGGCCCTCCTTGTCGTACACGAAGCCCGTGCCCGTGCCGCCCTCGTCCTCGGAGGCGCCGCGCGCCTCGATCGTGACGACGGACTTCAGGGCCTTGTCGGCGATGCCCGCCACCGAGCCCGGCGGGTTCTCGATCTTCTCGGTGCTGTCGGGGGCGGAGACGGTCGTCGACGTGGTCGAGCCCTCGTCGTTGTTCTCGGCCGCCCAGTAGCCGACGCCGCCGCCGATGCCGCCCGCGACCAGCGCGGCGAGCAGGGCGGTCGCGACGATCGGGCCCATGCCGCGCTTGCGCGGCGCCGCGGCCGGTACGGGCTGGTGGGAGCCCCAGCCACCGCCACCGCCGGCACCGCCGCCGCCGGGCGGCGGAGCGCCCCAGGAGGGGTGCTCCGGGGGCGTGGGGGGCTCGGCGGGGGTGTGGCCCCACTGCCGGTCGTCGGGGTGCGGGGGCGGTGTGGCGCCGTCCGCGGTGGCGACGGCCGCCGTCGGCGGACCGGCGTGGGACAGGGTCGCGGGCGGCACGGGGGCCGTCCCGTTCGAAGAAGGCGCGGGTCCGGCCCCGTTCGTAAAACCGGCACCACCCGAGGGCCCGACACCACCCGAGGGCCCGACCCCGTTCGAAGGCCCGGCACCCCCCGAGAGCCCCACCGCGGGCAGCACCTCCGTGCGCTCCACCGACGACTCCGGCGCCGGCAGAGGCGCTGCCTGAGTGTGCTCCGGAGCCTGGCCACCCCCTGCGGCGGCCGCCGCGCCGCCCGGGGCGCCCGCGGGCGCGCCCGTCGGCGGCGGGAAGTCCGGACGCGCGGGCGTTCCGCCGTTCTCGGTGCTCACGTCTCTCGTCTCCTCCAGCTCGGACCCGGTCCGGCCCGGTCCGACCCGGACCGTCCAGGACCCATGTCAATGCGTCGGGGACACGTCATCCGCACGGAAGGCGCACCCGCAGTGGCGCTCCGTGGGCTGAGTACCCCACCCCCCAGGGTGTCTCACGCGACGTCAGGGGACTGTAAAGCGCATACACCCCGGGAAGGGCCATCCTTTACCCCGGACATTCCCGGCGCATCCGCTGGCAGGCGAACGAGCGGTCCCGTCCCGCCCGCGCCCGCCGGATGGCACCATGACCCGGTGGAACCCATCCGGCCCAAGCCCCCTGCCGTCGTCGCCCACCGCGGGGCCTCCCAGGAGGCCCCGGAGCACACGCTGGCCGCCTACCGTACCGCCATCGCCTCCGGCGCGGACGCACTGGAGTGCGATGTACGGATGACCGCGGACGGCCATCTCGTCTGCGTCCACGACTGGCGGGTGAACCGCACGTCCAACGGCCGCGGCGCGGTTTCCCGGCTGGAGCTGGCGGAGCTGGCCGCCCTGGACTTCGGTTCGTGGAAGCAGGGCGCCGCCGACGACGAGGCCCCCGAGTGGGAGCGCACCTCGGTGCTCACCCTGGAGCGGCTGGTCGAGCTGGTGGCCGAGGCGCCGCGGCGGGTGGAGCTGGCCATCGAGACCAAGCACCCGTCCCGCTGGGCGGGTCAGGTCGAGGAGCGGCTGGTGGAGCTGCTGCGGCGGTACGACCTGGACCGGCCGCCCGCCGGCCAGACCTCGGCGGTACGGGTGATGAGCTTCTCGGCGCGGTCCCTGCACCGGGTGCAGGCCGAGCTGCCGGAGGTGCCGACCGTGTACCTCATGCAGTTCGTACGGCCGCGCTACCGCGACGGCTCGCTGCCGACGGGGGTCGGCATCGCGGGGCCGAGCCTGCGGATCGTACGCAACAACCCCGAGTACGTGGCGCGGGTGCACCGGGCGGGGCACCGGGTGCACGTGTGGACCGTGGACGAGCCGGACGACGTCGAGCTGTGCGCGCGGCTGGGGGTGGAGGCGGTTATCACCAACCGGCCGCGCCAGGTACTGGACCAGCTGCGTGGATAAATGCGGGATAAGAGGTTTGAAGCGATCATTCCGCGTGTAAACGGAAGGACGGGTCCCGTAAACACTACGTACCGCACACCAGCGCATTCGGTGCGTAATCGTTCGTAACGAGTGCGTCAAGGGATCACACCTGGCCGGTTTCCGATCCAACGGGGGAGGGCATCTCTCCCGTGGCGTGGGGCAGAGGGAGGTCTCGGGGGTGGTGACGTTCGTGATGGCACAGCTTGTGCCCGCGTCCTCGACAGTGGCCGTGCCCCACGGCCCCGCCGGTGTGGGAAGCGCCCGGCGTCGGATGCGGCAGGAGCTCGCGTCGGCGGGAGCGCCCGAGGCGGCGGTCGACGACGCGGTACTCATTCTCTCGGAGCTGCTCAGCAACTCCTGCCGGCATGCCCGGCCGCTCGCGGGGACCGGGACGGAGACGGAACCGGACGAGGTACGGGCCTCGTGGACCATCGACTCGCGCGGGCTGATCACCGTGGCGGTGACGGACGGCGGCGGGCCGACCCGGCCGCTTCCGGCCACTCCTTCGGTCACCGCGCACGGCGGCCGGGGTCTGGCGATCATCCGGCGGCTGTCCAAGGAGTGGGGGGTCAGCGACCACGGCGGCGAGGTCACCGTCTGGGCCACGCTCCCCCGGCACTCCTCCGTACGGCACGACCAGGACTTCCACGTCTCGTACGGGGACGCGTCCTGAGCGAGCGTCTCGTACGGCGAAGCGTCCTGTACGGAGACGCGTCCCAGGCACGCGCACACCCCGACCCCCCGGAAACGGCTAGGCTCGCGCGCGTACGAGCCGCCGCACGCACGGCCACCGCCCTGCGCACGACCCGGGAGACCGCACAGCCATGGCCAAGAAGCGCCGCCCGCAGACCAAGGGAGCCGGCCACCGGCCGCAGACCACCGGCGGGGAGATCCCCGTCGTCGGTGCCCGCGAGCCCTGCCCGTGCGGCTCCGGCCGCCGCTACAAGGCCTGCCACGGCCGGGCGGCCCAGACCGCCGCGACCGAGCTGGTCCGCCGCCCGTTCGAGGGCCTGCCCGGGGAGTGCGACTGGGTCGCCCTGCGCGAGCTCGTCCCCGCCGGGACCGTCGAACTCACCCTGAAGGACGGCCTGCCCGAGGGCGTCCCCTCCGTCACCCTGGCGACCGTGCTGCCGATGGCGTGGCCGGCGCTGCGCCGCGACAGCGGTGCGGTGCTGCTGGGCCTGCAGAACGACACCGCCACCGGTGACATCAGCCGCGATCTGGCGGCCGTCCTCGCCAAGGCGCTCACCGTGAAGCCGGGTACGCCCGTCGAGGGTGTCGCCGGCGCGCCGGACGGGCCGCGGCTGCAGGACCTGCTCGACACGGACGCGCCGTTCGAGCCGGTGGTGCACACCGGGTTCGAGTTCTGGATCGAGGGCGCCGAGCAGGCGACGGGCGAGGTCGCCGCCTCGCTGGAGCGGGCCAACGCCGCCGCGCTGCCGACCGTACGGCTGACCGGGGTGGAGTCGGCGTACTGGTGCGAGACGCCGGAGAAGAACCATCTGCGCTGGGTGATGCCGCACGAGGAGGAGAAGCTCCTCGACGCGCTGGCCCGGCTGCACGCGGCCGGTACGTCCTCGCTCGGCGAAGGCACCCGGCTGGTGGGCTCGTTCCGGGCGCACGGGCTGGTCGTGCCGGTGTGGGACCTGCCGTCGTCGATGAGCGCGGAGGACTGCGAGAAGCCGGCGGCGGCGTTCGCCGAGCGGCTCGCCGGGGCGCTGGCCTCCGACGCGCCGCTGACCGCCGAAGAGCGGGGCGCGCGCGGCGGGTTGACCAACCGGCAGATCACTCTGAGCTGACCCCGCGGGTACGGACCGCATACCGGTCGGTATGGCGTTCGTCACTCAGACCGGAAAACCCGGTCCGGAATCGCGCGATCGGATTTGCGTATCGCCGATTCCTTGTTACCTTCGCTTGTAGCCCGGTCGCTGGTGCATCCCCCGTCGCCAGCGACCGGGTTCTTCCATGTCCGGGGAGAGCCCGGCAGGCGGGGCCTCAGCGCCCGCCCGGCCCCGACGACGTACTCATGGCCACGCCGGCCTCGACGAGTTCACCGATCACCGTGCCGATCTCCGGCAGCCACGGCGCCCCCGTGCCCGGCTCCGGCGTCCCGGGCTCCCGCTCCCAGCGCACCCGCCCCGGGCCGGTCGCCGCGGGCGGCAGGGCGAGATAGCCGCCGTCGCCGTGGAAGCGCAGGGTGGCGGGCACCCAGTCCAGTTCGCTGAGGAGTTCACCGAGGTCGGCCAGGCTGTACGGACGCACCAGCAGCGCCCACCGGTCGGGGGTGGCCAGCACCGGACCGGTCCGTACGCCGAGTCGGTCCAGCGCGCGCAGCGCCCGCGCCCCCGCGACGGCGGGCAGGCTGACGGCGCTCGGCCCGCGGCCGCCGGTGGCGAGGATGACCGGCGCGTCGGGGCGCCGCTCCCACCACCAGGCCACCATCCGGGCGTCGGACGTGGCGGCGAGCAGGGGCGGTTCGAAGGGGTGGGCCCCCGGCTGGGCGCAGTCCGCGGCGGGGCAGCCGCAGCGCCGGGCCCGCCCGGGCCGGTGCATGACCACCGGCGCGGCGGGACGGGTCTCCCGGTCCGGGGCGAGCCCCGCGCCGGGCAGAACCGGCCACCCGTAGCCCGTGGCGTAGCCGAGGGCCGCCGCTGGAAGCGGGGCCTGCGCACTCCGTGGTAGCCGGAGCCTGCGCCGCATTCGCTTTCCGGGGGTTTCGCGCATCAGCGCTCGCCTCCTCGATAGTTCCCGCGAAACTTGACTACAGGCGGTGCCGCCGTGCACTTGCATGGACTGCCGGCCTGGACTTGCTCAACGTGCCTGACTCACGAGCATGCTGCATGTGCTGCCTGGCGCGGGGGTGGCGCGCGCGGATGGCGCTCGGGACGCCCTGTCGCCCTCCCCCCGGAGGAGCGGAACAGGGGTCTCACCATTCTTCGAGTATGACGCTCCGCAGTGCCCGTAGGTTCCGAACGGGCCGAGGTCCCGGAGCCCGCGGCGCCAGCCGCTGGTGTCGCAGCCCGGAAAACCCGAAAAACACAGCACCCTCATGCCCAGCACACAGCAATCACCTCGGCCACAGGGCGATTTTCGGCCAATCTCATCATTCACAGAGGGCTGCCCCAGACGCAGCCGGACGCCGGTCGACAACGCTGGACATCGCATCACCAGTACGTGTAAATGTGGACGCATTGCCAGCGAGGCAGCTTGCTGCACTCTTCTCCAGGCACGGGGGTAGGTAGTGATGCCGTTGAGCACTGGGCACCGGATGTACGGGACCGCGGTCCCCTGCGCCGAAGGTCGGCCGACTTGAGCACCCCACCGCTGCCGAATGTGGCCGGAATTGAACTGCCGCGAGCGCCCGCCGCGCCCTCGCGGGAGAACTCCGAGCCCGCGGACGCCGCACGGCAGGGCGCCGACGGTGAGGGATCGGCCGCCTGGATCTCCGCTCTGACCACCCTGCACGAACTCACCGTCCACCTCTCCCGTACCAGTGGACTCGACGACACCCTGCACGAGATCCTGCGCGCCGGCGCACTGCTCCTGGGCGCCCGGCGCGGGCTCCTCGTGCTGCACCCCGCCGACGGGCTGGGCCCGATGGCGCACGTCGGGCTCGGGCTGAGCCGGGCGGACCTGGGCGCCATCGAGACGATTCCGCGCCATTCCTCGTCGTACGGACAGCTGATCGACGCGCCCGGCCGGCCGGCGGCCGAGATCCTGCACGCCGATCTGGCCCGTGAGGCCGGGCTGGACCCGCGCCACCGCGAGGTCGCCGCGCGCCTGGGCTGCGCCGCGAGCTACGCGGTGCCGCTGATCACCCAGGCGGGGCCGCTGCTCGGCGCCGCGGTGTGGATGTACGACGAGCCCACCACCCCGCCGGACACGCGGCGCCAGTTGCTCACCCTGTACCTCGCCCACGCCGCCGAGGCGCTGGCCCGGCGGGTGGAGCTGCAGCGCGCCCGGCAGGCGTTGCTGGTGCTGCGCGAGGGCCTGCTGCCGCCGCGCCTGCCGCAGGTGCCGGGCGCGCGGCTGGCGGTGCGGCACCGCACGGGGCCGCGCGGCGGCGGCGACTGGTACGACGTACTGCCGCTGCCCGAGGGGGCGCTGGGGCTGGCCCTCGGGTCGGTGACCGGCCACGGGGCGGCGGCGGTGGCCGCGATGGGGCGGCTGCGGGCCAGTCTGCGGGCGTACGCGGTGATGGAGGGCGAGGACCCGGTGGCGGTCCTGTCCGATCTGGAGCTGCTGATGCGGCAGACGGAGGGGCGGCGCACCGCGACGGCGCTGTTCGCGCACGTCGAGCCGGGCAGCCGGCGGCTGGTGCTGGCCGGCGCCGGCCACTGCCCGCCGCTGATCACCGGGGAGTACCGCACGGAGTACGCCGAGACCACGCTGTCCGCCCCGCTCGGGATGCTGTCGTGCTGGGAGGCGCCCAGCGTCGACATCGAGCCGGCGCCCGGGGAGACGGTGCTGCTGTACACCGACGGCCTGCTGCACCGCACCGGCGAGCCCATGGAGCGGGCGCTGGCGCGGCTGCACCAGGCGGCGTCCTGCGCGCCCGTCGCCGCCCGGGACGATCCGCAGCTGCTGGCCGACCACGTGCTGCGGACGATGCTGCCGGACGGGGCGGCGGACGACACGGACCATCCGGAGGACGTGATCCTGCTGGCGGTGCAGCTGACGGCGTAGCCGGTCGTCACCTCGCGGCCCAGGCGCCACGCGCGCCCCGTGTAAGGGGCGCACCCCGGGCCCTCGTCGTACAGCTCACAACACAGGAGGGCCTGACGTGCCGCGATCCGGCCATACGATGGTAGGCGGCCGTATTCGATTCAGGAGGCAGCCGTGACGGAGCGGACGACCGAGATCCAGACCGACCAGGTCGAGGATCTTGAAGCCCCGGAGAACACCGAGGGCGAGCAGACCGAGGCGATAAAGCAGCGGAAGAACGGCCTGTACCCGGGCGTGACCGACGAGCTCGCCGAGAACATGAAGCAGGGCTGGGCCGACACCGAGCGCCACGATCTGCAGCCGGTCCCGCAGGCCCGGTTCACCGCGGAGCGCCGCGCCGCGGTCTCCGCCGCCTTCCCCGGGGAGCGCCTCGTCGTTCCCGCCGGGAATCTGAAGGTGCGCGCGAACGACACGGACTACCCGTTCCGCCCCTCCTCCGACTACGTCTACCTGACCGGCGACGACACCGAGGACGGCGTCCTGGTGTTCGAGCCCGACGGGGACGGCGGCCACGAGGTCACCGCGTACCTGCTGCCGCGCTCCGACCGGGAGAACGGCGAGTTCTGGCTCTCCGGCCAGGGCGAGCTGTGGGTCGGCCGGCGCAACAGCCTCACCGAGAACGAGAAGCTCCTCGGCGTGGCCGTCAAGGACGTCCGCGAACTCGCCGACGCCCTGAAGGAGGCCACCGGCCCGGTCCGCGTGCTGCGCGGCTACGACGCCGGCCTCGAGGCGGCGCTCACCGACAAGGTGACCGCCGAGCGCGACGAGGAGTTCCGCGTCTTCCTCTCCGAGCTGCGCCGGGTGAAGGACGCGTGGGAGATCGAGCAGCTGCGCTTCGCCTGCGAGGCGACCGCGCGCGGCTTCGAGGACGTCGTCCGCGTCCTGGACAAGGCGGAGGCCACGTCCGAGCGCTACATCGAGGGAACGTTCTTCCTGCGCGCCCGCGTCGAGGGCAACGACGTCGGCTACGGCTCCATCTGCGCCTCCGGCCCGCACGCCACCACCCTGCACTGGGTACGCAACGACGGCGCGGTCCGCTCCGGCGACCTGCTGCTGCTCGACGCCGGCGTGGAGACCCGCACGTACTACACCGCGGACGTCACCCGGACGCTGCCGGTGAACGGCACGTTCACGCCGCTGCAGCGGAAGATCTACGACGCCGTGTACGACGCGCAGGAGGCCGGTATCGCGGCCGTCACGCCGGGCGCCCCGTACCGCGCGTTCCACGACGCCGCGCAGCGCGTGCTCGCCGAGCGGCTCGTCGCCTGGGGCCTGCTGGGCGACCTGGACGTGGAGAAGGTCCTGGAGCTGGGCCTGCAGCGCCGCTGGACCCTGCACGGCACCGGCCACATGCTGGGCCTGGACGTACACGACTGCGCCGCCGCGCGCACCGAGAACTACGTCGCGGGCGACCTCGAGCCGGGCGTGGTCCTCACCGTCGAGCCGGGCCTGTACTTCCAGGCCGACGACCTGACGGTGCCGGAGGAGTACCGCGGCATCGGCGTGCGGATCGAGGACGACATCCTCGTCACCGAGGACGGCAACGTGAACCTGTCCGACCAGCTGCCCCGCCGGGCGGACGAGGTCGAGGCGTGGATGGCGCGGCTGAAGGGCTGACACCCGTCGTACGGCCGGGAAGGGCCGGCACCCTGCACGGGTGCCGGCCCTTCCGCCGTTGACGCGGCCCTCCCTCATCCCTCCCGCGGCACGCCTGGCCGGCGGCCCGCGGTGAGCAGGACGGCCACCGCTGCGGTGGCCGTGCACGCCGGGACGGCGTAGCTGCCGCCGGCCTCGCCCGCCAGATGCCCCAGCGCCACCGACGCCCCGAAGGCGGCCACGAGCCAGGTGTTCGCCTCGGTTCCCCGGCCCGGCGGCGCGAGCAGGTCCACGAGCCGGCAGGCGATGGTGAGCAGGGGGATGAAGCAGATCCCCACGGGCGCCACGAGCACGACCGCGACCGCGGGAGGCGGATCGAACACCAGCAGCGGCAGCCAGCAGGCCGCGAACGCCGCGGTCAGCCACGTCAGTCGGCGCCAGGGATCGCCGCCCGGCCGGTACCACCGGTGGTACACCGCGCCGCCGGCGATCCCCGCCGCGGACAGCGCCATCGGCAGGGCGGCCGCCAGCCATCCGGCCCGGTGCCGCTCGGCGGCGGCGAGGGCGGCGACGTTCAGCGCGCCCAGGGCAGCGCCGACGCCGAGCAGGGCCAGCAGCAGCCGGCGCATCCCCGCGGAACGCAGCGGGCTGTCCCGCCGGCCCCCGGCGTCCGGACGGCGGGGGGCGGGGCGCCAGCGGCGCGACGGCCGCGAACCCGCCAGCCACACCGCACCGGCCAGGCCCAGCACGGCGGCCGACACCAGAGCGGCCTGCGGGACGAGCAGGGCGGCGGACAGATAGACGAGCCCCGGGCCCGCCGCGTACACGATCTCCTGCAGGGAGGCGTCCAGGGCGTAGGCCGGCCCCAGCCGGGACTCCGGCAGCGTGGCGCGCAGCAGCACCGCAGACAGGCCTCCAGCGGCGGGCTCGCCGCACCCGCGGCGGCGGCGAGCAGCGGCCCGGCCCAGCTGGTCGTGTCGGCGAACGCGAGCGCCGCCAGGGCGACGGCGGCCACAGCGGCGCCACCGACCAGCGGTCCGCGCTGGCCATGCCGGTCGGCCAGTCGCCCCAGCAACGGCTGGCCCGCGGCGGCGGCGAGACCGTAGACGGTGGCCAGCTGGCCGCCGCGGGCCAGGTCACCGCCGTCCGCGCCGACCGCCAGCAGCAACGCCAGAGGTGTCATGCCGCACGGCAGCCGGCCCAGGTGCGCGGCGGCGAAGAGACGGGCCACGGGACGGCTGCGCGGGCGAGCCGTCCGAGGTGGCGCGGTCGTCATGCGGGGGGCTTCTCTCCGCTGGTGCAGACGAACTGGTAGAACCACGCCGAGAAGCAGGGGTCGAGCATCAGCTCGCAGTACCTGTCGAACTCCTCCTGTGTCAGACCCTCGGCGTACAGCATCGCCGCCGCCTGCCGGGCGTAGTTGCGGTGCAGCAGACAGCCCGGGGTGCCGCCCGTCGTCGTCCATGAGGACTCGCGGGCCCGGATGCCGCACAGCCCCGCGTCCGCCATGTGCGCGGCGACCTCGTGCGCCCACTCCCAGGAGACGCCGCGGCCGCGCGAGACGACTTCGTGGCCCAGGTACTGGACGCGCCGGAACAGTTCGGCGTCGCCGTCGGCAGGCGCCGCCAGCACCAGGTTCGGGCGGGCGCCGAACTCGCCGAGCACCAGCCGGCCGCCGGGTGCCAGCCCGTCGGCGAGCGTCCGGAGGATCTCCGCCCTGCGCGGCAGGTGCAGCAGGAGCAGGCGGGCGTGGATGAGGTCGTACGGGCCGTCGTCCGGCAGCCCGTCGTGGATGTCATGGCGGTACACGGTGACGCCGGGACGTACGACGAGGTGCTCCGTCGTCAGATCGACGGCGGTGACGCTGCCGCCCGGCTGCGTGCGGTCGGCCAGCCAGCGGGTGACGGAGCCGCCGCCGGCACCCAGGTCGAGGCAGCGGTCGCCGGGGCGGACGCATGCCTCGGCCAGGCAGTGGACGGTCTGCTCGTCGAGCATCTGCTCCAGCAGCGCGAGTTGCTCCCGGCCCAGTTCGGTCGCGGAGTCGAAGAGGTAGTCCGGGCTCTTCCCGGCCGGCGTGCGGACGTCGTCGTGCGGGGACATGCGGGTGCCCTCCCGTGGTGAGTCGGCTTCTCGGGGCACACGGGAGGGCAGTGGGCTCCCCCCGGTGGCCCGCCGTCATGGTGGAGGGAGGCGCTTTCTCCGCACTTTCACCCGCGGCGGTGACGGGCTTGTCCCCACCAAGGGAGTCGTCCACAGGCCGGCCCGGGGCCGCCGGGCCCGCCCTAGACTGCGGACATCGCATTCGTCGATCAGGCCGAGCCGGGGGACTTGGGTGATGATCCATGCAGTTCGCGGTTCTCGGACCGCCGCGGATGACCGGCCGCGGCGGTGGAAGTCCACAGGAGGTGTCCGGGGCGCTGCGGCGGGGGCTGCTGTCGCTGCTGCTGGCACGGGCGGACGAGCCGGTGCCGGCGGAGGTGCTCCTCGACGCGTTATGGGGTGAGCGGCCGGAGCCCCGGCGGGAGCGGCGGCTTCAGCTGCAGGTGCACCGGCTGCGGCGACTGCTGGACGCGCCGGAGCGGCTGGAGTTCGGGCCGGGCGGCTACCGGCTGCGGGTGCGGCCCGGCGAACTCGACGCGGAGCGGTTCGGCGCGCTGCTGGCCCAGGCGGGGCGCAGGGCCGGCGCCGATCCACGGGGCGGCGCGGAGCTGATCCGTGAGGCCCTCGGGCTGTGGCAGGGCACGACTCCTTACGCCGGGGTGGAGCTGCCCGCGCTCGCCGGAGAGGTGCAACGGCTGTGCGAGCGGCGACTGCTGGCCCTGGAGGAGCTGTACGGTGCGGAGCTGCGGTCGGGCCAAGAGGCGCGGGCCGCCGCCGAACTGGCCGAGCTGACGCGCTCCCATCCACTGCGGGAGCGGCTGCACGGGTTGCTGGTCACGGCGCTGTACCGCAGCGGGAGACAGGCCGACGCGCTCGCCGCCTACCGCAGGGCCCGGCAGACGGTCGTCGCCGAGCTCGGGCTCGAACCGGGGCCGGAGTTGCGCGACTTGGAACAGCGGATCCTCGCCGGCGAGCCGATCGGGCCCGAGGGCGGAGTGCCGGCGGGACCCGACGGCGGTGCCGGCGGCGCGCATCCGCCCCCGGTCCGCGTGGTGCCGCAGCAGCTCCCGCACCGAGTCCCCGGGTTCACCGGCCGCGACGGCGAACTCGGTGAGCTGGACCGGCTGCTGGCCGGCGGCGGGACGGTGCTGATCTCGGCGGTGGCCGGCACGGCCGGCGTGGGCAAGACAGCGCTGGCGGTGCAGTGGGCGCATCGGGCCCGTGGCGGCTTCCCCGACGGCCAGCCGTATGTGGACCTGCGCGGTTACGGGCCGGGTAGGCCGGCCGAACCGGGCGACGTGCTGGCGGTGTTCCTGCGCGCCCTCGGCGCCGACGGCACGGTGGTCCCGCGGGACGCGGCGGAGCGCGCCGCGCTGTACCGCTCGCTCATCGCCCGCAAGAGGGTGCTCGTGGTGCTGGACAACGCGCGCAGCGCCGAGCAGGTCCGCCCGCTGCTGCCCGGTGCCAAGGGCTGCTTCGTGCTGGTCACCAGCCGCGACACCCTCGCGGGGCTGGCCGCCAGGGACGGCGCGCACCGCATCGACCTGGACCGGCTGACCGGCGACGAGGCGCGGCGGCTGCTGTCGGGGCTGCTGGACGGGCGCTGCGCCGCGGAGCCCGCGGCGACCGCCCGGCTCGTGGAGCTCTGCGCCCGGCTGCCGCTGGCGCTGCGTATCGCCGCGGAGCGCGTCCGGGAGTCCCCGCACCGGACCGTCGCCGACCTCGTGGCGGAGCTCGCGGACGAGCAGGACCGGCTCGATCTGCTCGACGCCGGCGATCCGCACGCGTCGGTCCGCGCCGCGTTCTTTGCCTCGTACCGTCATCTGGGGCCCGCCGAGGCACGGCTGTTCCGGCTGCTGGGGGTGCACCCGGGGCAGGACACCGACGTGTACGCGCTGGCGGCGCTCGCCGGGGACACCCGGCTGCGCGAAACCCGTCGCGGCCTGGACCGGCTGGTGCGGGCCAGTCTCGTCGACGAGGTGACCCCGGGCCGCTACCGCCCGCACGACCTGCTGCGCAGCTACGCCGCCGAGCTGGCCGCCGCCGAGGACGCCCCGGCCGACCGCACGGCCGCTCTGGCCCGGCTGTGCGACCACTATCTGCGCACCGCCGCGCGGGCCGCGGACATCATCGCCCCGCACGAGCTGCGGCTGCCGCCGGCCACGGACGGCACGCCCGCCCCGCGGCCGCCGGCCGACTACCAGGACGCGCTCGCCTGGCTGGACACCGAGCGCGCCAATCTGGTCCGCACCGCCACGGCGGCAGCCGATCAGCAACTGGCCGACCGTACCGGCGGCTTCTCCACGGTGCTGCTGTGGTACCTCGATCTCGGGCTGCACCTCGACGACGCCCAGCGGCTGCACGGACGGGCCCTGGAGGCGGCCCGCGAGCGGGGTGACCTCGCCGCCGAGGGCACCGCGCTGCGGGCGCTCGGCCTGGTCGGCTTCCGGCAGGACCGGCTCCAGGACGCCGTCCCGCTGCTGGAGCGGGCGCTCGACCTGCACATACGGGCGGGCGACCCGCTGCTGGAAGCGGCCTCGGCGGGCAGCCTGGGCTCCGTCCTCGGCTATCTCGGTCGCACCGAGGAGGCGATCCGCCGGCTGCGCCGGTCGGCCGAGCTGTACCGCGAACTCGGTTCCCGGCGGGACCTGCTGCACCGGCCGGCCATGCATCTGGGGCTGCTGCTGCGGCGCCAGGGGCGGCCCGAGGAGGCCGAGGAGGCGCTGCGGGAGGCGCTGGACATCGCGCAGGAGTGCGGCCAGCCGCCGGGCCAGGCGCACGCGCTGTGCGGTCTGGCAGCGGTGTACCGGGACACCGGCCGGTACGACGAGGCTCTCGCCCACGCCCGGCGGGCGGTGGCCGCCGCCCGCACGGGCAGTTTCCCGTTCACCGAGGGCTTCGCACTGGCCCGGCTCGGCAGTGTCCACCAGCGGCTCGGCGACCACGACAGCGCCCGCCGCCGGCACACGGAGGCGCTGGCCATCGCACGCGCCACCTACAACACCGGACTGGAGATGTCCGTGCTGAACGAGCTGGCCACCGATCACGCGGCGGTCGGTGAGACGGCCGAGGCCGTCCGCTGCCACACCGCGGCGCTCGCCGTCGCGGCCGGGCGGGGCGCCGCGTACGAGCAGGCCCGCGCGCACGCGGGGCTCGGCCGCTGCCACGACGGGCGCGGCGAGCGCGAACGGGCGGTGGGCCACTGGCGGCAGGCGCTGGGCCTGTTCCGCGGGCTGCGGGCCCCACAGGCGGCGGCGGTGGAAGCCCGGCTCTCGGAGGAGGAGTGGCCTGTAAAGGAGCGGCCTGTAAAGGAACAACCCACGGAGGAACAACCCACGGAGGAACCGCTCATGGATTGAACGCCAGGAACACGAACGAGGTGAACAGCACCAGGTGCACGCCCGCCTGCAGCAGCGTCGCCCGGCCGGTGAACACCGTGAGCGTGCCCACCGCCGCCGTCAGGACCAGCAGCACCGTATGGGTGGCGTTCAGGCCCAGCAGCAGCTTGCCGTCGATCCAGACCGAGGCCAGCGCGATCACCGGGATCGTCAGCCCGATGCTCGCCACCGCCGAGCCGTACGCCAGGTTGAGGCTGGTCTGCACCTCGTCGCGGCGCGCCGCCCGGACCGCGGTGATCGTCTCGGGGGCCAGCACCAGCAGGGCGATCACGACGCCGACCACCGCCGCCGGCAGGCCCAGGGACGCCACGCCCGACTTCAGCGACGGCGACACCAGCTTCGCCAGGCCCACGACGGCGACCAGGGACACCAGCAGCATCGCCAGGCCCGTCCGGGCGGCGCGCGCGGTGGGCCGGGGGCCGTGGTCCTGCGGCTCGTAGTCGCCGGGCAGCGGCTGGCGGTCGCGGGGCGGTTCCGCGGTGCGGTCCCGGGGCGGCTCGGCGGCGGGCTCCTCCGCGACCTCCCAGAAGCCGGGCAGCCCGCCGCCGTACCGCCGTACCGGCACGAACTGCTCGCGGTGGCGCACGGTCTGCACCACCACGAACACGGCGTACAGCACGAGCGAGGTGATCGCGGCGAAGGCCAGCTGCGGTCCGCTGAACTCCGGGCCGGGCTGGCTGGAGGTGTAGCGCGGCAGCACCAGGCTCAGCGTGGCCAGGGTGAGGACGGTGGCGAGCAGGGCGCCCGCGCCCTCGGGGTTGAACACGGCCGTGCGGTAGCGCAGCGAGCCGACGAGGAGGGCCGCGCCCACCACCCCGTTGCAGGTGATCATCACGGCGGCGAAGACGGTGTCGCGGGCGAGGGAGTCGGCGTCGCTGCCGCCGGAGACCATCATCGTGATGATCAGGCCCACCTCGATCAGGGTCACCGCCACGGCCAGCACCAGCGTGCCGAACGGCTCCCCCACCCGGTGCGCGACCGTCTCGGCGTGGTGCACGGCGCTCAGCACGGCGCCCGCCAGGCACAGACCGACGAGGGTGAGCCCCCAGCCGGGCAGATCGCGGCCCCAGCCCGCGGCCATCCCCGCCAGCGCCACCACGGGCACCACCAGCGGCCACAGCCGCCGCACGGCCTCGGCGACGCCGCCCGGTCCGCCGTCCGCGGCATCGTCACCCGAGTCCTTCGCCATGCCCCGACCCTCGCCGCCGACGTGCGGATACGCACG
The DNA here is from genome assembly GCF_040680895.1 of Streptomyces sp. NPDC051940. Taxonomy (NCBI): domain Bacteria; kingdom Bacillati; phylum Actinomycetota; class Actinomycetes; order Kitasatosporales; family Streptomycetaceae; genus Streptomyces; species Streptomyces sp. NPDC051940. Next base: position 186,256 of record NZ_JBFAXR010000001.1, read on the forward strand.
CGGGGACGGGCCGTTCGGTGGCCGGGGTGCGGCCGTCCCCCGGCCGGGGGTGTACGTAACTCCACCCCGTACCGGGTGTGTACGCCCCGTGTCCGGCGCGCTCACCCTCCGTAGCTTCGAAGGCATAGGGAGAGACCCGCTGAAGGAGATGGGGACGATGTTCGCACGCAAGGGGAGCAAGGGCGGTGGGAGCACGGCGCACCAGGACGGCGAGGCGCTGCGCCTGGTCAAGGTGACCAAGGTGTACGGGCAGGGCGACAGCGCCGTCACCGCGCTCGACGACGTGACGCTGGGCCTGCGCCACGGCACGTTCACGGCCGTGATGGGGCCCTCCGGCTCCGGCAAGTCGACGCTGCTGCACGTGGCGGCGGGGCTGGACCGGGCCGACGGCGGCATCGTGCGGGTCGCCGGCGCGGAGGTCACCGCGCGCGGCGAGGCGGAGCTGGCGAAGTTCCGGCGCCGGCGCGTGGGGTTCGTGTTCCAGCAGTACAACCTGCTGCCGACGCTCACCGTCGAGCAGAACACCGTGCTGCCGCTGAAGCTGGCGGGCCGGCGGATCGACCGGGCGTACACCCGGGAGATCCTCACCCGCGTCGGCCTCGGCGGGAAGCTGGAGCGGCGCCCGGACGAGCTGTCCGGCGGCCAGCGCCAGCGCGTCGCCATCGCCCGGGCGCTGGTCGCGCGGCCGGCGGTGGTGTTCGCCGACGAGCCGACCGGCGCGCTCGACACGCGCAGCGCCCGCGAGGTGCTCGGGCTGCTGGGGGAGGCGGTACGGACGCACGGGCAGACGGTCGTCATGGTGACGCACGACCCGGTCGCCGCCTCCCACGCCGACCAGGTGCTGTTCCTGGCCGACGGGCGGATCGTGGGGCAGATGGACGCGCCGGGGGTCGACGCGGTCGCCGAGCGGCTGGCGCATCTGGGGGACGTGTACGAGTCCGGCGTCCAGGAGTCCCGCCCCTACCAGCCGAACGGGGTGTGAGCCGTGTTCGCTCTGGCCTTGCGCTCGATCCGGCAGCGGCCCGGCCGCTTCACCGCGACCCTGCTGTCCGCGTTCCTGGGCGCCGCGATCATCATGACGTTCAACTCGCTGTACGACACGGCCTCCGCCCCCGGCGTGGACGACGTGAGCGCCGAGTCGCTGTCCACCGCGGCGATGGTGGTCGGCGGTTACGGCACCCTGCTGGTGTTCTTCGCCGTGGCGTCCACCCTCACGGTCGCCGTCCGGCAGCGCTCCGCGGAGATGGAGCTGCTGCGCCGCACCGGGGCCACCCCGGCGCAGCTCAAGCGGATGGTCGTCGGCGAGGCGGCGGTCGTCGCCCTGGTGGGCGCGGCGCTGGCGATTGTGCCGGCAATGCTCGGCGGGCGGCTGCTGGTGGAGCTGTTCCAGGACAGCGGCCAGGTCGCCGACTCGGTGGAGTACTCCTTCGGGCCGATCGCGCTGATGTCCGGCGTCGACACCACGCTGCTGGCCTCGGTCGGCGCCGCGTTCCTCGCGGTACGGCGGGCCACCCGGACCCAGGCGGCCGGCAGGCGGCGGCTGAGGACGTGGGGCGGCTGGGCGGCCCTCGGGCTGGGCACGCTGCTCGCGGCGTCGACGTTCGCCATGGGCGACGCGGGACCCGAGGCCATGGCGCCCCCGGCGTACGGCGCGATCCTGCTGTCGGTGGGGTTCGCGGTGTTCTCCCCGGCGCTGCTGACGGGCATGCTGCGGGCGCTGGCCGGCCCGCTGTCCGGCTCCGGCTCCGGCTGGCTGGCGCTGCACGGGCTGCGGGAGCGGGCCGGCCGGCTGACCGGTGTGCTGATGCCGCTGATCCTGTTCGTCGGCATCTCGACGGCCACGCTGTACATGCAGGCCGTGGAGAACGACCGGACCGGCGTGACGAAGACGGTGGACGACAAGAACCTCGAGACGCTCAACTTCGTGGTCGTCGGCATCATCGCGGTCTTCGCCTGCGTGATGCTGGTCAACACCCTGTACGCGGCGACCTCGTATCGGGCGGGCGAGTTCGGCCGGCAGCGCCTCGCCGGGGCGACGCCCGGGCAGGTGCTGCGCACGGTGGGCCTGGAGTCCGCGCTGCTGACGCTGACCGGGGTGGCGTTCGGCACGCTGGCGGCGCTGGCGGGGATCATCCCGTTCACGGTCGCCCGTACCGACTCGGTGCTGCCGGGTCAGGGGCTCGGGATCTGGCTGGCGATCGCGGGCACCGGCGCCGCGGCCACGCTGGGCACGACCCTCGCCACGACCCGGCGGGCGCTGCGGACGCCGGCGGTGGAGGCGGTGGAACTGGCGGCGTGACGCTTGTGCGGATGCCGCGGCGCGGCAGGGGCACCTCCTCACGGGGGTGCCCCTGCCGCGGTGTTCGCGCGCTTATCCGTTTGACACCCCCGCCCCGCGCCGGTCGGATGGCGCCCGTGACGATGCACCCCGACGAGCACCCCATCGACGACGGCCTCGTACGCGCCCTGGTGGCCGCCCAGTTCCCGCAGTGGGCGGGCCTGGCGGTCGAGCGGTTCCCCTCCGGGGGGACCGTCAACGCCATGTACCGGCTGGGTGACGCGATGGTCGTACGGCTGCCGCTGGTGAAGGGCGGCGCGAAGGACGTGGCGATGGAGCAGCGGTGGCTGCCGCGCCTGGCGCCCCTGCTGCCGGCCGCCCTCCCCGGGGTGCTGGGCGCGGGCGGGCCCGGCGCGGGCTTCCCCTGGCCGTGGTCGGTGTACGGCTGGCTGGGCGGCGCCAACCCCGAACCGGGCGAGCTGACCGAACCCCTGCTGCTGGCGAAGGACCTGGCGGAGTTCGTCTCTGCGATGTGGCGGGTCACCCTCCCGGACGCGCCGACCGCGCACCGCGGCGGGCCGCTCACCGCGCTGGACGCGGAGACCCGCTCCGCGATCGCCGCGCTGCGGTCGATTCCGGAGGAGGGCGTGGACTGCGACGCCGCGCTCGCCGTCTGGGAGGAGGCGCTCGACGCCCCCGCGTGGGACGGCCCGCCGGTCTGGCTGCACGCGGACCTCACCCCGGGGAACCTCCTCGTCGACGGCGACGGCAGGCTGAGCGCGGTCATCGACTTCGGCTGTACGGGGACGGGGGACCCGGCGTGCGACCTGTTCCCCGCGTGGAACCTGCTGCCCGCCGAAGCCCGTTCGGTCTTCCGCGCCGCGGTGGACACGGACGACGCCACGTGGCTGCGCGGCAAGGGCCGCACACTCTCGCAGGCGCTGATCGCGCTCCCGTACTACCGCACGACGAACCCGGTCATGGCCCGCCACGCGCGCCACGTGATCGGCGCGGTCCTGAGCGCCTCGGGCGACACGCCCGGCTGAGCGACTTCCCGGGGGCTCCGCCCTCAGACCCCCGTCGGCGGGGAGGGGGCGGCCGGGTGAGCACGACGGCATCCGGCCTCCGGGGGCTTCGCCCCCGGACCCCGTCGGGGGGTGGCTGAGTGAGCAGTACGGTGCAGACCCGGCACGGGACGGCGCCGGACGCGCTCAGGGGCCGCGCCCCTGGCCCCCGGGGGAAGGCGATGGCCGCGTGGGCGGCACCGCGCGGACCGGCACCGACCGCGACGGACCACTCCGCGCCAACGCGCAACGGCGGACCGGGGCTCCGCCCCCGGGAGGTGAGCGCGTTAGGGGACGCCGGCACCCGGCACCCGGCACCCGGTGGGAGGGTAAGTGCGAAACGGGCCCCGTCCCAAGCGGCCTGCGGGGGGCGAACGCCGACACTGGCCCCTGGCACTCCTCAGGGAAGCGCGAATCCGGACCCCTCCTCCCCGGGGGGAGCGCGAAACCGGTCCCCACCCCTACCCCTGGGGCCCGGCACCGGTACCTCGCCCCCTGAGGCATTCGGCACCGCCTCCCCGAGGCGATCGCGGCACCGGACCCCACTCCGCACCCCTCTGGGGGGAGCACGGAACCGGACCCCACCCAGCACCCTCCTGGGGAGCACGGCACCGGACCCCACCCCCCGGAGGGCCCGCCGCGGACGCGCGTGAAGGGGCGTCGAGCGGCCGGGCGTTATAGACGTACGCGGTAGCGGGCGAGGTAGCGGATCGGGTCTACGTCCGTGCCGTAGACCCGGCCGCGGCGGACCTCGAAGTGCAGGTGGGGGCCCGTGGCGTTGCCCGTGGCGCCGGAGAGGCCGATGAGTTCGCCGCCGTACACGCGCTCGCCGTCAACCGTGCGCAGCCGGCTGAGGTGGCCGTACAGGACGTAGTGGCCGTCGTCCATGCGGATCTTGGCGTAGTTGCCGTACGCGTTGTGCCAGCCGGCCTCGATCACCCGGCCCGGCCCCACGGACCGCACCCGCGTGCCCGAGGGCACGGCCAGGTCGACGCCGGTGTGGTGGCCGGCCGCCCAGAGCTTGCCGGGAATGCCGTACGCGGCGGAGATCCGCGCGCCGCGCAGCAGCGGGGTCGCCCAGCCGACCACGGGGCGGGGGCCGCGCAGCGCGTCAGGGGCGGCGGGGGCGCGCAGGCCGGGCTGCCGGTCGTCGGCGGTACCCGGGGCCCAGTCGCCCGCGTGCCGGCCCGCGCTGCTGCCCGCTCCCTCCCCGGGTCCCGGATCGGCCGCCATCGCCACGGGGGCGGGGAGGGCGGCGGCGAGAAGCAGCGGCAGCACGGCGGCGGGCAGCGCACGCACCATGGAGACCTCCGGGGGCGCGGTGGGCTCATCACGACAGCGGCCACCGTAGGCACGCGGTCCCCCGCGCCCGCACCCCGCCACGCGCGCCCCGGGCGAAAGCCACCCGCCTGCTACGCCCGCGCGGGCACCTCGCGGCCCTCGCCGCGCGGACGCCGCGCGGCGAGGGACCGCAGCAGGCGTACGTACGGGCTCCACCGGTTCGGCCGGGCGACCGTGCCGGTGACGGCGCGTTCCGCGCGGTCGAGGGCGTCCTCGAGGAGGGCGTCGTGCAGCCACCGGACGGCCAGCGGCCACAGCAGGACGAACGGCCCGCGCAGCCGGACGGCCATCGTGTGGCGCAGCACGGTCCCGGTGCCGTCCGGCAGCGGGTGCAGGGCGAAGTCGTGGAAGCCGGTGAGGCCGCGCGGGGCGTCGAACCGGAAGCGCACCCACTGGCCGGGCGCGTGGCCGGTCACGGTGTAGCGGATCACCCAGTGCCCGCCGCGGGCGCCCACGGCGGGCGCGCGGTCGAGCACCATCGCGGGCCAGTGGCCGGAGTCGGCCGGCCACAGCCCGTCGTCCGGCGTGCCGAGCCGGTCGATGAACGGCGCGAGGCGCTCGGGCGGGACGGGCAGGAGTCGTTCGTGCACGTTGAAGACGGCCATGTCAGGGTCCTCCCGGTACTGGAGACGTATTAGAGAGCGTCCTCCAATTCAAATAGAGAGTACTCTCCATAACCGTGCCCCGTCCATCGCGCTACACCACCGGCCAGCTGCTGGACGCCGCCCTCGCCCTCGCCGACACGGGCGGGCCGACCGCCGTGACGATGACGGCGGTGGCCAAGGAGGCGGGCGTCCCCAGCGGTTCGCTGTACCACCGCTTCCCCGGCCGCGCCGATCTGCTCGCCGCGCTGTGGCTGCGCACCCTGGAGCGCTTCCACGCCGGCTACCTCGACGTCCTCGCCGGCGACGGCACCCCGGAGCGGATCGCGCTGGACGCGTCGCGGCACCTGGTCGGCTGGTGCCGCGAGCACCCGTCGGAGGCGCGCGTACTGCGGCACGGGGCGGACGCCTTCGGGCAGGACGAGTGGCCGGCGGCGGCGCGGGAGCAGCTGAAGGCCGCGAACGAGCGGGTGATGGGCGCCATCCACGCCCTCGCCGCCCGCCTCGGCGCGACCGGCGCCAAGGGACGGGCGCGGGTCGTCGCGGCGATCGTCGAGGTTCCGTACGGGCTGGTGCAGACGCATCTGCGGGAGCGGGAGACCGTCCCGGCCGCGAAGGCCGACATGGCGGAGGAGTGCGCGCGGGCGCTGCTCGCGCCCGTGGTTCACGCCCCCCGGTAGCGCCGCAGCTCCGGCACCGCCCACACGACCGCGGCCACCGTCACCGTCGTCAGCACGCCGCCCGCGCACACCGCCGTCCGCGCGCCGAGGACGGAGGCGGCGGCGCCGTGGAGGGCGTTCGCCAGCTGGGGTCCGCCGATGAGGACGACAGTGAGCGAGCCCTGGACGCGCCCCCGCAGGGCGTCGTCCGTGGCCGCCTGGGTGATCGCGTTGCGGAAGGCGCTCAGCACGAAGTTCACCGCCCCGCCCAGCACGAGGGCGGCCAGCGCCGTCCACAGGCCGTCCGCCAGCCCCAGCGCCACCACCGTGACGCCCCACGCCGCCGCGGCCCCCGCCATCATCACCCCGTGCCGGGCCGCGCGCGTGAACGTCCCCGACACCAGCCCCGCCGCGAACACCCCCGCCGGATACGCCGCGTACAGCAGCCCCAGCTCCGGGCCGCCGCCCGCCGGACCGCCGTAGACCTGCTCGGCCAGCTCCGGGAACAGCGCCACCGGCATCCCGAACACCATCGCCGCGAGGTCGACGGCCAGCACCGCCACCAGCAGCCGCGACCGGGCCAGGAACCGGAAGCCGGCCGGCACCTGGCGCAGGGCGGAGCCCTCCCGCCGTCCGGCCGGCACCTGGCGCAGAGCCGAGCCCTCCCGCCGGCCGGCCGGCAAAAGGGGCGGCAGCTTCGCCACCGCCCGGATGACGGCCAGCAGCGCCAGGGCGTCCAGCAGGTACAGCGTGCCGAGCCCCGTCAGCGGGATCAGCACCCCGGCGAGCACCGGGCCCAGCACCGCCCCGGCGTAACGGACCAGGGAACTCAGGCTGTTGGCGGCCGGCAGCAGCTCGGCGGGCACCAGGCGCGGCACCACCGCGCCCATCGCCGTCATGATCGCCCCGTACGCCACTCCCTGGCAGGCCACCAGCACCAGCAGCACGGGCACCGAACGGCCGCCCGCCAGCGACTGGATCCACAGACCGGTGTACGCCAGCGCCAGCCCGCAGTGCGCGGCCAGCAGCACCCCGCGCCGGTCGCGCAGATCCGCCAGCGCCCCCGTCCACAGCGCGGAGACGACCAGCGCCACGAGGGAGACCGCCGCCGCGGCCCCCACGGCCGCCGACGAGCCGGTCACGGTGAACAGCTGCGCCGGCACCGCGACCACGCTGAACGACCCGCCCACCGCCGCCACCGCCGACGCCGCCCACAGCCGGCGGTACGCGACGACCGCCAGGGGACGGCGATCCACCGTCCAGGCACCCCGCGGGCGGCGTACGGTCCGCGTCACCGCCCCGGCCCGGCGACGGCGTCCAGCGCGACCACCTCGGCGACCACGCAGGCGACGTTGTCCGGCGCCCCGGCCCCGTACGCCAAGGCCAGCAGCCCCTCGAGCAGCTCCTGCGGGCCGCCCGGACCGCACAGCACCGCACGCAGCGGCTCCTCCGCCACCACGGCCGACAGCCCGTCGGAGCACAGCAGATAGCGGTCGCCTGCCTCGGCCCGATGCAGCGACAGGTCCGGGCGGGCCGTGCCCGTCCCCGTCAGCGCCTGTACGAGGAGCGCGCGCTGCGGATGCGAGGCGGCCTCCTCCGGGGTGAGCCGGCCCTCGTCGACGAGCGACTGCACATAGGTGTGGTCGTGGGTGATCCGCGACAGCTCCCCGCCGCGCACCCGGTACGCCCGGCTGTCCCCGATGTGCGCCAGCGCCAGCCCCGCGCCCGACCACAGCAGCGCGGTCAGCGTCGTGCCCGCCTCGCCGTCCGGTGCCGCGGCGGCGACCTCCCCGACCGCGCGGTCCGCCGCGCCGACCGCGTCGGCGAGCGCGCCCAGCAGCTCACCGGCCGGAACGGCCAGCGTCTGCAGGGGCTTCAGGGCGTCCACCGCGGCGGCGCTCGCCCGCTCGCCCGCGCCCGCCGCCCCGTCCGCCACCGCCAGCAGCCGGGGACCGGCGTACGCGGTGTCCTGGTTGCTGGTGCGCACCAGGCCCGACTCCGAGCGCGCCGCGTATCTGATGCCCAGCGCCGTGGTGTCCTCGTCCACCGAGCTGCCCCTTCCCGTCAGATAGTCGACGAGGAAGGTGGCCAGCCGGCCGCGGGCCTCCGTCTCGGCCCGCACCTGCTCCCAGTAGCCGGCGATCTCCCCGGCCGCCGCGTCCGCCGGCAGGTCGCACACGCGCCGGATGCGCTCCAGCGGCATGCCGAGCCGGCGCAGCCACGCGATCAGCCGGGCCCGCTCCAGCTGGGCCGGGTCGTAGTACCGGTACCCGGACTCCCCGCCCACGGCCGCCGGCGGCAACAGGCCCAGCTCGTCGTACAGCCGCAGCGCCTTCGGCGACAGCCCCGCGGCCCGCGCGAACGCCCCGATGGTCAGCAGCACCGCTCCTCCTCGTCCCGGCCCCATCGGCCGGTGCGGACGATGCTGCGGCTTCCCCCAGGGGGAAGGTCAACGCCCCCGGGGCCGACGGCCCGTCCGGGGAGGGTCAACACCGTCTCACGGCGCGGGTCGCGGGCGGCGGGTCGCAGGTCGCGGGCGCGGGTCGCGGGCGGCAGGGTGCTACGACGCCGCGAGCAGTGCCCCTTCGCGCCACTTGAGGATCTTGCCGAAGGACACCACCGCCCCCCGGCCCTCCCGGTTGTGGATGTCGACGTGGTCGGCGAGGGACTCGATCAGGAAGAGACCGCGGCCCCCTTCCGCCCGCAAGGGGGCGTGGGGGCCGCGCTGCCGGCTGTCGAGGTTTCCCCTGAAGCCGGGGCCGGAGTCGATGACCTCGATCCGGCACTGGTCGCCGTCGATGAACGCCGTCACCCGGTAGTCGTCGGTCGTCGTGTCCCCGCCGTACTCCACCGCGTTGGCGCACGCCTCGGTGAGGGCGAGCGCCAGGTCGAAGGAGATGTCGGGGTCCACACCGGCCGTCTCCATGGCGCCGAGGAGCAGTCTTCGGGCGAGGGGGACGCTCGCGGCCTCGCGACGCAGGTGCAGGGACCACCAGATGCTCATCGCGCTTCAGCCTCCTGGCTGGACTGCCGCTGGACGTAAGGTACGTATAACCGGCTACCGGGCGGGACAATCGTGTTCGGCGGGTGAGGACACTCATTTAGTGGATGCGTTTATTCCACCGGTGGGGTATGGGGGGTCCGGGGCGTATTCGTCCCCGCAGGCCGGGGCGGTGGCGGCGGTCGTGTTCCGGCCACCCGCGGGCGGTGCGGTGCGGCCGATCGGCAGCCCTCCCCTGTGACGGGTGCGGGCACAGTGAGATGATGGCGCCGCCATGACTGCCCCCGTCCGGCGCGCCGGCGCCGATCTGCGACTGCTGCGCGCCGCCGTCTTCGCCGCGGTGTGCGTCGCGCTGTCCGTCGGCGGGCACGTCCTGGCCTCGGGCGGGACGGTGCCGCTGTGGTCGCTGGGGGCGGCCGCGGTGCTCGTCCTTTCGGTCGCCTTCGCCGCCGCCGGCCGCGAACGCTCCCTGCCCGCCATCGCCGCCCTGCTCGGAGTGGGACAGCTGGGCCTGCACTGCCTGTTCGCCCTCGGCCAGCACGGCGCCGGTCCGCGGACCAGCGGCGCCATGGACCTCGCCCTGCGGCTGGTGTGCGACCACAGCGGGCTGACGCTCACCGAGGGCGGCGCCCGCCGCATCGTCGCCGACGCGGGCGTCGACCCCGACCGGCTCGCGCCGGTCACGGGCGTGGCCGGCCACGCGGGGCACGCCGCGCACGAGACCGTCGGCCACTCGGCCGCGTACTCGCTGCCCATGCTGCTGGGCCACCTCCTCGCCGCGGTCGCCGCCGGCTGGCTGCTGCGCCGGGGCGAGGCCGCGCTGTTCCGGCTGGTGGCGCTCGCCGCGCCCGCGCACTCGCTGCGCGGCGCGCTGCGCCTCGCCACCGCGCTACGGGACGGACTGCAGTGCGCCCTCGGCGCCGCCCCCGCCCCCCGGCCCCGCCCCGACGAGCGGGACGAACCGGACACCTCCGTCGTACCGGCGCACAGCCTGAGCCGGCGCGGGCCGCCCGCGTACGGGCTCGCCGCCTGACACTCCCGCGATCCGGGAGAGGTCCGGTGCGTGGGCCCAGCCACGTGCCGGAACCTCACCTCTCCACGTAACGGAGTGACTTCAGTCATGCGTCTTCACCTTTCGCGCGGCCGCGCGGCCCTGACCGCCGGGCTCGCCGCCGGCGGCGTCCTGCTGCTCGCCCCGCCCGCCCTCGCCCACGTCTCCGTGAGCCCCGAGGGCACCGCCCAGCAGGGCGGCTACGCCACGGTCAACTTCAAGGTCCCCAACGAGCGGGACGACTCCTCGACCATCAAGCTCGAGGTCACCCTGCCCGCCGACCACCCGCTCTCCTCCGCCATGCCGCAGCCCGTGCCGGGCTGGGACGTGAAGGTCGAGAAGGCGAAGCTCGCCAAGCCCCTCGAGGTCCACGGCAACAAGATCACCGAGGCGCCGAGCAGGATCACGTGGTCCGGCGGGAAGATCGAGCCGGGCACCTTCCAGCAGTTCCCCGTCTCGCTGGGCGCCCTGCCCGAGGACACCGACGAACTGGTCTTCAAGGCCGTCCAGACCTACGACGACAACGAGGTCGTCCGCTGGATCGAGGTCCAGCAGGAGGGCGCCGAGGAGCCCGAGAACCCGGCGCCGGTGCTGGCCCTGTCCCCCGCCGAGGGCGACGGCCACCACGGCGGCACCACCGGCAGCCCGGCCGCCGCGACCGGCTCCGACGCCAAGTCCGACGCCGGGCACGACGACACCGCCGCCGCGTCCTCCGGCGGCGACGGCAGCGACACCCTCGCCCGTACGCTCGGTGTGGCGGGCATCGTGATCGGCGCCGCCGGCCTGGCCTTCGGCATCCTCTCCCGGCGCAAGAGCGCCTGACGGCCGCGCCGTCCGCGGGCCGGGCGGGCGCGCCGCCGCGCCCCCGGCCCGCAGGCGGAGCCCCACGACGTACGAAGGAAGTCCCACCCATGCGCATCCCCCGCACCGCCCTCGCCCTCGCCACCGCCGCGCTGCTCACCGCCGGCCTCGCCGCCTGCGGCTCCGGCGAGCCCGAGGCCACCCCCGCCGTGGAGATCTCCGGCGGCCAGACCAAGCCCGGCACCGTCCTGGACGACCCCAAGGCCAAGCCCGCGCTCGTCCTCACCGACACCAAGGGCCGGAAGTACGACCTGGTCAAGGAGACCGCCGGCCGGCCCACGCTGGTGTTCTTCGGCTACACCCACTGCCCCGACGTCTGCCCCACCACGATGAGCGACCTCGCCATCGCCAAGGCCAAGCTGCCGAAGGCCGACCAGGACAGGCTGCGCGTCGTCTTCGTCACCACCGACCCCGAGCACGACACCCCGCAGCGCCTCGGCGAGTGGCTCGCGTCCCAGGACAAGGACTTCATCGGCCTCACCGGCGACTTCGCCGCCATCCAGGCCGCCGGGCAGAGCCTCGGCGTGATGGTGGAGAAGGCCACCGTCGACAAGGACGGCACCATCACCGCCGACCACGGCGCCCAGGTCCTCGCCTTCTCCCCCAAGGACGACAAGGCGCACGTCATCTACACCGCCGGCACCACCGCCGACGACTACGCCAAGGACCTGCCGGTGCTCGTCCAGGGCGGTACGCCGTGAGGCGCACCGCCCTCGGGGTCGCCGCCTGCGCGCTGCTGCTCGCCGGCTGCGGCGGCGCGCACAGCCCGCAGCTCAGCGCCGCCGCCGGCTTCGTCCCGCAGCCGGCGCTCGCCGACATGGCCGCCGGCTATCTCACCGTCAGGAACGACGGCGACGCCGACGACGCGCTGACCTCCGTCACGACCTCGCTGGCGGCCCGGGTCACCCTGCACACCACCGACGGCACCCGGATGAAGCAGGTCGACCGCCTCGACGTACCGGCGGGCGGACTGCTGGAACTCGCCCGCGGGGGCAACCATCTGATGCTGGAGAAGCTGGACCGCAAGCCGCGGGTCGGTGAGAAGGTGACTCTCACCCTGCACTTCGCCAAGTCCGAGCCCATCGAGATCCAGGTGCCGGTGGAGCCGACCTCCTACCGGCCCGAAGGGGAGTGACCCGCATGGCCCGCCGGCTTCTCGGCGCCCTTCTCGCCGCCGTCGTCGGACTGCTCTTCCTCGGCGCCTCCCCGGCCGCCGCGCACGCCGCGCTGACCGGCACCGACCCGAAGGACGGCGCCGTACTGAAGGAGCCGCCCGCCCAGGTCACGCTCACCTTCTCCGAGGGCGTGCAGCTCTCCGACGACTCCCTGCGGGTCCTGGACCCGCAGGGCAAGGACGCCGCGAAGGGCGAGGCGCGCCACGTCGGCGGCAGGTCCGCCACCGCCGCCGTCGCGCTGCAGAGCGGGCTGCCGGAGGGCACGTTCACCGTGGTGTGGAAGGCCGTCTCCGAGGACAGCCACCCGGTGGCCGGGGCGTTCACCTTCTCCATCGGACAGCCCTCAGAGACCACCGTCGCACTGCCCAGCGGCGGCGGCTGGGCCGAGACGTTCTACGACGCCGGGCGCTATCTCGCGTACGCCGGCTTCGTGGTGATGACCGGCACGGCCGTCTTCGCCGGCTGGTGCGGCGGCCGCAACCCGCGGCTGCGCCGGCTGGCGAGTGCCGGCTGGGCGCTGCTGTTCGGCGCCACCGTCGCGCTGCTCCTGCTGCGCGGGCCGTACACCGGGGAGGACTTCGGGCTGGACTCCGTACGGGAGGTGCTCGCCACCAAGCCGGGCGCGGCGCTGCTGTCGCGGCTGCTGCTGCTCGGGGCGGCGGCGGTGTTCCTGGCGGTGCTGTTCGGTACGTTCCGGGCGGACGGAGGCTCCGGTTCTCCCGGCTCCGACGAAGACTCCCCCGACGGCCGTACGGAGAAGGAGCGCCGGGACCTCGCCGTCGGGCTGGGCATAGGCGGCACCGTCGTCGCCGCCGGGCTCGCCGCGACCTGGGCGATGGCCGAGCACGCCTCGGCCGGCATCCAGCCGTGGCTCGCGATGCCCGTCACCGCCCTGCACCTGCTCGCCGTCGCCGTCTGGCTCGGCGGGCTCGTCGCGCTGGCGGTGTCGCTGCGCGGCGGGCCGCCGGTGGAGCGGGCCGTCGTACGGCGCTTCTCCACGCTGGCGCTGGGCTCCGTCACGGTGCTCGTCGTCACCGGGACCTACCAGGCGTGGCGCGGGGTCGGCTCCTGGGACGCGCTCACCTCGACCGGGTACGGCCAGCTGCTGCTGGTGAAGCTCGGGCTGGTCGCCGTCCTCGTCGGTACGGCGTGGATATCGCGGCGGTGGGTGGCGCGGCTCGGCGATACCGCTCCGGCGGCCGTCGAGGAGGTCCAGCCCGTCGCCGTAACGGCAGGGGCGGAGGGAGCGGTCCCGTCGGAGGCGGTCCCCGCCGACCCCGACCGCGCGCGCCAGCTCGCGCTGCAGCAGGCCGCCCGCGACCGCACCCGCGACCGGCGGGCGCTGACCGCCGACCCGGCGCGCTTCGGACTGCGCCGGACCGTCCTCGCGGAGACGGCGATCGCGATGGTCCTGCTCTCCGTCACCACCGTCCTCACCGGCACCCAGCCGGGCCGCGCGGAGGCCGAGCAGAGCACCGCCGCGTCAGGCGCCGTGCAGAACGCCGGCCCCGTCTCCGTCGAGATCCCCTTCGACACCGGCGGGCGCGGCGGCAGCGGCACCGCCGAACTCACCCTCGACCCGGCCCGTACCGGCGACAACACCCTGCACGTGTACGTCACCAACGCCAACGGCGAACTCCTGGACGTCCCCGAGCTGCGGCTGGCGTTCACCCTGGCGGACAAGAAGATCGGCCCGCTGCGGACCGTGCCGGAGAAGGTCGACACCGGCCACTGGTCCGCCACCGGCGTCCAGCTGCCCGCGGCGGGGGACTGGACGGTGGCCCTCACCGTACGGACCTCGGACGTCGACCAGGTCACCGAAGAAACCAAGATCAAGATCGGCTGACGGAACACCGCGATGACAGCACAGGGCAACAGCAGTCGTACGAAGCGGCCCGCGGCCGCCGTCCCCGCCACCCGGGCGCCCGAGACACCCGACGGCGGCCTCTCCCGGCGCCGGCTCCTCGGCACCGCGGGCGCCGCGGGGGCGGCGGGCCTCGTCGCCGGCGCGGCCGGGGGCGCCGCCACGGGCGCGGCGCTGCGGGACGAACCCGCCGCGCTCACCACCGTCGGCGCCACCCGGGTGCCGTTCCACGGCACGCACCAGGCCGGCATCACCACCCCGCTGCAGGCAGCCGGCCACCTCGCCGCCTTCGACCTCGCGGCCGGTGCCGGGCGCGCGGAGGCCGCCGCCCTCATGCGGCGCTGGTCGCGCACCGCCGCCCGGCTCACCGCGGGCGAACCGGCCACCGACGGCGACACCGGCATCGCCCTGGACGCGGGCCCGTCGTCCCTGACGGTCACCTTCGGCTTCGGGCGCACGTTCTTCGACCGCACCGGCCTCACCACCCGGCGGCCCGAAGCGCTCGCGCCCCTGCCGGCGTTCTCCGCCGACGCCCTCGACCCGCGGCGCGGCGACGGCGACCTGTGGATCCAGATCGGCGCCGACGACGCCCTCGTCGCCTACCACGCCCTGCGCGCCCTGGTCCGCGACGCCGCGGACACCGCCTCCGTACGCTGGCAGGCGCGCGGCTTCAACCGCACCCCCGGCGCCACGGCCTCCCCGATGACCGCCCGCAACCTCATGGGCCAGGTCGACGGCACCAACAACCCCCGGCCCTCCGACGACGACTTCGCCGCCCGCGTCTTCGTCCCCGCGTCCGGGTCGCCCGAGTGGATGGCGGACGGCTCCTACGCCGTCTTCCGCCGGATCCGCATGCTCCTCGACCGCTGGGAGCAGCTCGGCCTCGCCCGCCAGGAGAAGGTCATCGGCCGCCGCAAGTCCGACGGCGCGCCCCTGTCCGGCGGCGGCGAGCGCACACCCGTCGACCTGGCGAAGATGGGCGCGGACGGCGCGCTCGCCATCGCCGGCGACGCCCATGTCCGCGTCGCCGCCCCCGAGTCCAACGGCGGCGCCGCGATGCTCCGCCGCCCCTTCTCGTACGACGACGGGCTGCGTGACGACGGCGCCCCGGACGCGGGGCTGCTGTTCGTCGCCTGGCAGGCGGATCCGCTGAAGGGCTTCGTCCCCGTCCAGCGCAAGCTGGACCGCGGCGACGGCCTCTCCCGCTTCCTCAGCCACGAGGCCAGCGCCCTGTGGGCGGTCCCGGGCGGGGCGGCGGAGGGGGAGTACGTGGGGCAGCGGCTGCTGGAGGGGTGAGGTCGGGGTCACGCCAGGCGGACCCCCGCCGCCCCGTCCAGTCGGCGGACGTCGGGGGCCGGTCGCCCCGTGCAGTCGGCGGACAGCGGGGGGCCGGTCGGCCCGTCCAGTCGGCGGACGTCGGGGGCCGGTCGCCCCGTGCAGTCGGCGGACAGCGGGGGCCCGTCCGCCCCGTCCAGTCGGCGGACAGCGGGGAAACCGGCGCACGCCGGTGGGTATCGTGACGTTCTCGCCGACCGGACCGGGAGCCTGCCGCATGAGCTCGAGCCGCTACACCTACCTCGGCCCCGAAGGGACCTTCACCGAGGCCGCACTGCGCACCCTGCCCGAGGCCGCCACGCGCGAGCTGGTGCCGATGGTCTCCGTACCGGCCGTCCTCGACGCGGTCCGCACCGGTGAGGCGGCCGGCGCGTTCGTCCCGATCGAGAACTCCGTCGAGGGCGGCGTGACGGCGACGCTCGACGAACTCGCCCTCGGCGCACCGCTGATGATCTACCGCGAGGTGCTGCTGCCCATCGCCTTCGCGCTGCTGGTACGCCCCGGCACGACGCTCGCCGACATCAAGACCGTCACCGGCCACCCCGTCGCCCAGCCGCAGGTGCGCAAGTGGCTGGCGGCCAACCTCCCCGACGCCGAGTGGGAGTCCTCCGCCTCCAACGCCGACGGCGCCCGCCGGGTGCAGGAGGGCCATGTGGACGGCGCCTTCGCCGGCGAGTTCGCGGCCTCCGTGTACGGGCTGGAGCCGCTGTTCACCGACATCCACGACGCCCAGAACGCCGAGACCCGCTTCGTCCTGGTCGGCCGCCCCGCCCGCCCCGCCGCGCCCACCGGCGCGGACAAGACGTCCGTCGTCATCTGGCTGGGCGACGACCACCCGGGCGCGCTGATGGAGCTGCTCCAGGAGTACGCCGTACGCGGCGTGAACCTGCTGCGCATCGAGTCGCGGCCGACCGGCGAGGGCATCGGGCGCTACTGCTTCTCGGTGGACGCCGAGGGCCACATCACCGACCGCCGGGTCGGCGAGGCGCTGATGGGCCTGAAGCGGATCTGCCCGCAGGTCCGCTTCCTCGGTTCGTATCCGCGGGCCGGGGTGGGCCCCGCCCAGGTGAAGCCGCTGCGGCCCGGGACGTCGGACCCCGACTTCGTGACGGCGTCGGACTGGCTGAACCGCTGCCTTGACGGTCGGGCCTAGGCGCGCCCCACCGGTCCGCGGGGCCTGGGTGAGCAGGCGTTTCGTCTGACCGGTCGGCGTTGTGCACAGGAAGCGAAAGTTATCCACAGGCTGCCGACTCGACCTGTGAACAAGTCGACACACGCATCGGACATTGTCGACAAGTCTGTCTACTGACCCCAGATTGATCCACAGGGGGACGGATAGGGATCCGTCAGCAGAATTCCCCTGATCCACTCTTTGGGGGTACGCATTCCCGCCCTAAAGGGGGTGTAGTTGATGTTTAAACCGGGAATCCTGCGCTGCTCGGGCCGGGAACGGAAGGATCATCTCCGACATCCACAGGACGCCCCGGTAACCTGTGGATAATTCCGTGGGCCGCCTGATCCCTTGTGGAAAAGGAAGCACCCGGTCCCCTTGGGGGGACCCGGCGGACGTCAACGCTCCGCCCGTTTTGTCACCTGTCGGGCATTCCCGGGAATCAGCCTTGACCCGTTCATTTCCAGCCGAACGACAAGACACAATTTAACTCTCAAAACGGACAAAAACCAACACACTGGAATTGTGGGTCGAGCGCCCGCCCCCCGCCCCGGTAGCCTTGGGCCCGTGATTGACCTTCGTCTGCTCCGTGAGGACCCCGACCGAGTCCGCGCCTCCCAGCGCGCCCGTGGAGAGGACGTCGCCCTCGTCGACGAACTGCTCTCCGCCGACGAGCGCCGTCGGTCCTCCGGCGTCCGCTTCGACGAGCTCCGCGCCCAGCAGAAGCAGCTGGGCAAGCAGGTCGCCCAGGCCAAGGGCGACGACAAGACCGAGCTGCTGAAGAAGACGAAGGAGCTCTCGGACGCGGTCAAGGCCGCGAACGCGGAGCAGGACGCGGCGGCCGAGGAGGCCCAGGCCCTGCTGCTGCGCATCGCCAACCTCGTCAACCCCGAGGTCCCGGTCGGCGGCGAGGACGACTTCGCCGTGCTGGAGACCGTCGGCTCGCCCCGCGACTTCGCCGCGGAGGGCTTCGAGCCGAAGGACCATCTGGAGCTGGGCGCCCTGCTCGGCGCCATCGACACCGAGCGGGCGGCGAAGGTCTCCGGCTCGCGCTTCTACTACCTGACGGGCGTCGGCGCCCTGCTGGAGCTGGCGCTGGTCAACGCGGCCATCGCCCAGGCCACCGCGGCCGGCTTCACCCCGATGCTCACCCCGGCGCTGGTCAAGCCGCGCGCGATGGAGGGCACGGGCTTCCTCGGCCAGGCGGCCGAGGACGTGTACTACCTCGACAAGGACGACCGCTATCTGGTCGGTACGTCGGAGGTCACGCTCGCGGCGTACCACATGGACGAGATCCTCGACGCCGCCCAGCTGCCGCTGCGGTACGCGGGCTTCTCGCCCTGCTTCCGGCGCGAGGCCGGCTCGCACGGCAAGGACACCCGGGGGATCATCCGGGTCCACCAGTTCGACAAGGTGGAGATGTTCTCGTTCGTCGCCCCGGAGGACGCCGCGGCGGAGCACAAGCGGCTGCTGGACTGGGAGAAGCAGTGGCTGACGTCGCTGGAGCTGCCGTTCCAGGTGATCGACGTGGCGAGCGGCGACCTCGGTCTGTCGGCGTCCCGCAAGTACGACTGCGAGGCGTGGATCCCCACGCAGGGCAAGTACCGCGAGCTGACGTCCACCTCCAACTGCGACGAGTTCCAGGCGCGGCGCCTGTCGGTCCGGATGCGCGAGGAGGGCAAGGTGCGCCCGCTGGCCACGCTGAACGGCACGCTGTGCGCCGTACCGCGGACGATCGTGGCGATCCTGGAGAACCACCAGCAGGCCGACGGCTCCGTGCGGGTGCCCGAGGTGCTGCGTCCCTATCTCGGCGGCCGTGAGGTGCTGGAGCCCATCGCCCGATGAGTCCCGCGCCCGCGTTCCCGTACGACCTGATCGCCACGGACCTCGACGGGACGCTGCTGCGCCGGGACGGCACGATCTCGCCGCGTACGCGCGCCGCGCTGGTGGACGCCTGCGCGGCGGGGGCGGCGCACATCGTCGTCACGGGGCGCGCGGTGCCGTGGGTGCGCCCGATCCTGGACGACCTCGGCTACGAGGGGCTGGCCGTGTGCGGCCAGGGGGCGCAGCTGTACGACGCGGGCACGCACCGGCTGCTGACCTCCGTGACGCTGGACCGGATGGTGGCGCGGACGGCGCTGGAGAAGATCGAGGCGGAGACGGGCCCGCTCGCGGTGGCCGCGAGCCTGGACGGTCTGCAGGGCGCGGTCCTCTTCGAGCGCGCGTTCCGCACGCCGGCGGACGGTCTGGGCGTCGAGTACATCGACAACCGCGCGGAGCTCTGGTCGGCCCCGCTGGGCCGTCTGTACATCCAGCACCCGACGCTGTCGGACGACGAGCTGACGGCGGTCGCGACCCAGGCGGTCGGCTCGCTGCTGTCGGTGGTCCTGGCGGGCCACGACACGATCGAACTCCTCCCCCAGGGCCTGTCGAAGGCCACAGGCCTGCGCCTGGCGGCCCGCCGCCTCGGACTCCCGGGCTCGTCGGCGATCGCCTTCGGCGACATGCCGAACGACATCCCGATGTTCCACTGGTCGGGCCACGGCGTCGCCATGGGCAACGCCCACGCGGAGGTACTGGCGGTGGCGGACGAGGTCACGTCGTCGAACGAGGACGACGGAATCGCGCTGGTGCTGGAGCGACTGCTGCCGGCGGGCTGACCGCCGCGGCTGTGTACCTAGTGGTACCGAGGCACCTCGGTGCGTAACCTTACGATTTTCCGGTCGTTGTCTCTTGTGCGTGGAGGCAACTACCTGACGCGAGTTGATACGTAACGCATGACGCTGTGGGTGCCGGCGCTGTCGAAGCTCTCGACGAGCAGCCGGTGATAACGCGAGTAGCTACGAAACCCTGCAGCCTCCACCCCTGTGGGCCCTGGGTACGGGCGTCCCCTCAACCGACTCGATCAATCCCCCCAAGGGAGGGGCTGCTTGATGCTGCCCGAAAACGCACTACTGGAGTCCCGCGCGATGCGGGACAGCTTCGCGGGGCGTACGCACGTCCTGGACAAGGTGAAGGCGTTGGTGATGCTGCCGGATGGGCTGCATGTCACCACCAGGATGGTCGCCGACTACTTCGAGGTCGACCTGAAGACGCTCCAGAAGCTCCTGGAGCGACACCGGAACGAGCTCGATGAGAGTGGCTTCCACATCATGCGTGGCGCTGAGCTGCGGGAATATGAGACCGACAGCATGTCGGTCTCATCGGAAAGTTATCCACAGCGCCGCAACAGCCTGGCTCTGTGGCCCCGCCGCGCCATCCTCAACGTCGCGATGCTGCTGCGCGACAGCGCCGTCGCCCGGCGCGTGCGGACGTATCTCCTCGACGTCGAGGAGGCGTCCCGCAGGGCGACCCGCCCCGAGCCGGAGCCCGAGCCGTGGGAGCGGGAGTACGAGCCCGGTGGGACGGACATCGGCGACGCCCTGCACCACATCGGCACCGTGCTGCACGGTATGTCGACCCGGCTCGATTCCGTCGACCGGAAGGTGACACAGACGCAGCACGTCGTGAACGCGATCAACGTCGAGCTGTGTGCCACACGGCAGGACGTGCTGCGCCTCGACGCGCGGATGGAGCTGCTGGAAGACGCGTGGCCGACGCCGCTGCCCGGCGTCCAGCGGCCGCACCTGCCGCCGGCCAGGCGGCGTAAGCGGCGGCAGTAGGCCGAAGGGTGCCGGTGGAGGGGCAGGACGTCCCTCCACCGGCACCCCCTCAGTCCTCCCCCGCCAGCGTCAGCGACCGCAGTCGCTGTCCCGCGGACCACGTCGCCGCGGCGGTGACGACGACCAGCAGGACGATCGCCGTGGGGAGGGCCACGTCCGACAGGAGGTAGCCGCCCTCGCCGAGGCGTTCGCCGATGGCCAGGGCCCACTGCTGGATGGACAGGGTGCGGGCGCCCTCGACGAGGGAGCCGAAGAGGGACTCCCAGATGAGGGCGTAGATGAGGCCGATGAGCACGGCGTGCTTGGTGATCGTGCCGAGGAAGAGGAACAGCGCGGCGTAGGCGACGGAGGCGATCGCCGCGGAGAGGGCGTACGCCACCGCGAGCTGCTGGCTGTTGGCGTTGAGGATGTAGCCGGCGAGCAGGGTGGGGATGGCGGAGAAGGCCATCGTGACGCCGATGGCGACGACCAGCTTGGTGAGGATGATCGTGTGCCGGGGCACGGGCTTGGCAAGGAGGTAGACGATCGACGAGTCGTCGATCTCCGGGCCGATGGCGCCCGTGCCGGCGATGACGCCGATGAGCGGCACCATCGTGGCGACGGCGAAGCCGCCGAGGATGCTGTTGGCGACCTCGTCGTCGGCGCCGACGAGGGCCCGTACGAGGATCGCGATGACGAGGAGCAGGGCCGGCAGCGCGAACATGATGAGCGCGCGCTTGCGGCCGAGCAGCGCCCGGTAGGTGAGCCGGGCGACCGTGGGGTGATACACAACGGCTCCTTAACTGGCGACGAGGTAGGAGAAGACCGATTCCAGGGACTCGTCGGAGGGCGAGACCGTGTAGAGCCGGATGCCGGCGTCGCGGGCGACGCGGGGGAGCAGCTCGGTGAAGCGGTTGAAGTCGATGGCCTGGACGGCCAGCGCCCGCTCGGTGTAGTCGAGCTGGATGCCGGCCGTGGAGGCGTCGGCGATGAGGGCGGACGCCAGGGCCCGGTCGTCGCTGGAGCGTACGAGGTAGCGGTGCGGCCGGTCGGTCATCAGCCGGCGGATCTTGCGGAAGTCGCCGGACGCGGCGTGCCGGCCGGCGACGATGACCTCGATATGGGCGGCGAGCTGTTCGACCTCCTCCAGGATGTGGGAGGAGAACAGGACGGTGCGGCCCTCGGCGCCCATCTGCCGCAGCAGGTCCATCAGATGCATGCGCTGGCGCGGGTCCATGCCGTTGAACGGCTCGTCGAGGAGCAGCACGGACGGCTCGTGGACGAGGGCGGAGGCCATCTTGACCCGCTGGCGCATGCCCTTGCTGTACGTCGAGATCTTGCGGTTCTGCGCGTACTCCATCTCCACCGTGGCCAGGGCCTTCTTGGCGGCCTCGCGCGGGTTCGGCAGGCCGTGCAGCTCGGCGTTGGCGAGCACGAACTCCCAGCCGGTGAGGTAGTCGTACATTGCCTCGCGCTCGGGGACGAGGCCGATGGCGCGGTAGACGTCCTGGTTGCGCCAGATGGTGGTGCCGTCGAGGGTGACGGCGCCGCCCGAGGGGGCGAGGAAACCCGCCATCATGTTGATCAGGGTGGACTTCCCGGCGCCGTTGGGGCCGAGGAGGCCGGTGATGCCGGGGCCGATGGTCATGGTGACGTCGTTGACGGCGACGACGTTGCCGAACCAGCGGGAGACGCGGTCGATGCTGATGGTGGTCATGTCTGTTACAGCCCTGCCTTTCGGTAGCGGCGCAGCAGCAGGGCGAAGCAGCCGGCGATGACGGCGAAGCAGACGGCGAGCGCGGCGATGCCGGCGGCCGTGGAGGGTTCGATGTTCTCGGGCGTGTTGGCCTGGGCGCCCAGGAAGGTGGCCTGGATGCTGTCGACGAGCCAGGTCGGGGAGCCGAGTGCGGCCCAGCCGATCACGTCGTACTCGCCCTGGTCGTAGCTGATGCCCATGATCGCGCCGGCGGCGCCGTAGGTGACGAAGAAGACGGCGATGACGGCGGCGACGCCGAAGCCGCGCCGCGGGGTGAGCGCGGCGATGAGCAGGGCGAGGGCGGAGAACAGCAGCGACATCAGGGCGGCGCCGACGAGGGCCTGCAGGAACCACTTGGTGTTGTCGGCGAAGTCGAACTTGGCGAGCAGCGAGCCGAGGTAGAGCAGCAGCAGCGGGCTGGCGGTGAAGATGAACATGGCCGTGGACAGGGCCGCGTACTTCGCCGACACGTAGTCGACGCGCTCGATGGGGCGCGAGAAGTACAGCGGTACGGACTTGAAGCGCAGGTCCCGGGAGACGGACTGGGGCGCCTGGGAGCCGAGGTAGAGGTAGACCACCAGGGTCATGATCTGCGCGTAGTCGGTGTACTCGATGGGGAGCTTCTTCATCGTCCCCGAGTAGATCGCCACGGCCGCGATGATCAGTGCGACCAGGCACATCAGCCCGTACAGGATCATCGGCAGGACCTTGGACTTGGCGGAGCGGCCGAGTCCGTAGGCGCCGCGCAGGGACTGCACGTACAGGGAGCGGCGGGCGTAGCCGCGGCCGAGGCGGGGGCCGTCGTAGTGGCGGTAGCCGATGTCGTGGATGACGTCGGTGCCGTTGGTCTGCGGGCCGGGGCGCGGCGGGATGCCGGCCGCGGTCGTGTCAGGCTGCGTCACTGCTGCCCCCGGGGGTGTCGGTGCTGAAGATCTCGGCGATGCGGTGACGGCGCTGCTCCATGCGTACGAGGCCGAGTCCGAGGCCGGCGACGGCGTCGCGGATGGTGTCGTACGCCTTCCAGTCGTCGGTGTCGGCGGCCTCGACGTACAGCAGATGGCCCTCGGTGTGCAGGGTGAGGCCGGACTCGGTGAGCGCGGTGTGCAGGGCGGCCGTGCCGTCGGGGTGGGTCTCCGAGTCGGTGACCTCGACCGCGACGGTGGTCGTGGACTGGGTGAAGTCCTGGGTGGAGCTGGAGCGCAGGAGGCGGCCGCCGTCGATGACGACGACGTGGTCGGAGGTGCGCTCGAGTTCGCCGAGGAGGTGGGAGGTGACCAGCACCGAGATGCCGAACTCGGTCCACACGCGGCGGATCAGGCCGAGCATGTCGTCGCGGCCGACGGGGTCGAGGCCGTTGGTGGGCTCGTCGAGGAAGACCAGCTGGGGGTCGTGGACGAGCGCCTGGGCGAGTTTGACGCGCTGCTTCATGCCCGTGGAGTAGCCGCCGATGGGGCGGTAGCGCTCCTCGTACAGGCCGACGTGGCGCAGGGTGTCCGCGGTGCGTTCGCGGGCGGCGGTGGGCGGCAGGCCCGACATGCGTGCCATGTGGACGACGAACTCGGTGGCCGAGACGTCGGGGGGCAGGCAGTCGTGTTCGGGCATGTAGCCGACGCGTTCGCGGATGGCGGGGCCCTTGGTGCGTACGTCGAGGCCGAGGACGGCGGCGTTGCCTTCGGTGGCCGGGGAGAGGCCCAGAAGGATCTTGATCAGGGTGGACTTCCCCGCCCCGTTCGCGCCGACCAGCCCCGTCACGCCCGGCTCGATGCCCATGGTCAGGCTGTCGAGTGCGGTCACCCGGGGGAACCGTTTGCTGAGGCTTTCGGTGGCGATCACAGTCACGGAGACGACGCTATCGGGGCCTGCGGTTTCGCGCGTCAGCCGGGAGTCCCTGAGATGCCCCTGATTTCGGTACCTGAGGTGGACGGGGAGGGCTACTTCAGTCGCTGTTACCGGCGGTATCCACAGGCTGTGTGCGCGGCTATTGACTGAGTCATCCGGTGTTGTCACAGTCGTCGGTGTCAGTTTCGCGGACGGGCGGGGGCCCGGCGAGGCGCGGGAGGGGGTGTCGTGGTGCGGGAGTTCCGGGTCGGGGGTGCGGACGGGGTCGTTGTCTGTGTGACATCGCAGGGGGATGCCACAGGGCCGACGGTCGTCCTGATCCACGGCTATCCCGACACCAAGGAGGTGTGGGACGGGGTCGCGGCCCGGCTGGCACCCGAGCTGCACGTGGTGGCGTACGACGTGCGCGGCCACGGCGGTTCCTCGGCCCCGGAGCCGCTGAAGGGCGGCTTCACGCTGGAGAAGCTGACGGCGGACTTCCTGGCGGTCGCGGACGCGGTGAGCCCGGACCGGCCGGTGCACGTCGTGGGGCACGACTGGGGGTCCGTGCAGGGCTGGGAGTTCGCCACGGCGGACCGTACGCGGGGGCGGATCGCCTCGTTCACCTCGATGTCCGGGCCGTCGCTCGACCACTTCGGCCACTGGATTGCGGGGCGGACGCGGCGGCCCACGCCGCGGGGGCTGGCGCAGCTGCTGGGGCAGACCGCGCGGGCCCTGCACGTGTACGCGCTGCTCGTACCGCGGCTGCCGGAGCTGGCGTGGCGGGGGCCGCTGGGGAAGCGGTGGCCGCGGATCCTCGAGCGGCTGGAGCGGACCCCGTCCACGGACTATCCGACGGCCTCGCTTCCCGGGGACGCCGCGCGCGGGGTGTGGCTGTACCGGGACAACGTGCGCCCGCGGCTGCGGCGTCCGCGCCCGGACGCCCACGCGCATGTGCCGGTGCAGCTGATCGTGCCGAGCGGGGACGCGTTCATCGCCCCCGGCCTGTACGACGGGCTGGAGCGGTGGGTGCCGGAGCTGGTGCGCCGCACGGTGGACGCCCGGCACTGGGTGCAGCGAACGCGACCGGAGCAGGTGGCGGGATGGGTACGGGAGTTCGTACGGGCGCGGGAGGACGGGGCGCCGCGTTAGGGCTGGTTGGGCGAAGGAGGGGCGATGGCCGCCGTCGAGTACCGGATAGAGGATCTGGCGCAGGTCAGCGGCGCCACGGTGCGCACGATAAGGGCCTATCAGGACCGGGGCCTGCTGCCGCGGCCGGAGCGGCGCGGGCGCACCAACGTGTACGGCGACCCGCATCTGGCGCGGCTGCGGCAGATAGCGGACCTGCTGGACCGCGGCTACACGCTGGCCTCGATCAAGGAGCTGCTGGAGGCGTGGGACGCGGGGCGGGGCCTGGGCGGGGTGCTGGGCCTGGTCGCCGAGGTGGACGGGCCGTGGTCCGACGAGGAGTCGGGGCAGATCACCCGGGACGGGCTGGCGGAGCTGTTCGGCGGGGTGCGGGACGAGGCGGCGGTGGCGCAGGCCCTGGAGCTGGGGGTGCTGGAGCGGGTCGGGGAGCGCGACGACCTGTTCCGGGTGCCGAGCCCGCAGCAGCTGCGGGTGGCGGCCGAGCTGTACGCGGCGGGGGTGCCGCTGGCGGCGATATCCGCTCATCTGCTGGAGCTGCGCGGGCGGGTGGAGGAGATCGCGGCCCGGTTCCTCGACTTCACCAGCCGGCACGTCTTCCAGCTGGGCCGTCCGCCGACGGACGCGGAGGCGGCTCGGGCGGCGGCGCTCGTACGGCGGCTGCGGCCGCTCGCGCGGCAGGCGGTGGACGCGGAACTGGCCCGCGCCATGCGTACCTTGGCAGGCAGGCAGTTGCGGCGGCACCTCGCGGGCAGCCACGCGGAGGGCCCCTCCCGGGAACCCGTCCGGGTGGTGCTGCCTGCGCAGACGGTGCGCGCGGTGGAGGAGTTGGTGGGCGCGTCCGGGGTGGCCGGATTCGTCGCGGCGGCGGCGGAACGGGAGGTTCAGGCGCGGCGGATGGACGCGATGGCGGCCGCACGGCCACCGGTTGGAGGGGATTCGGCGTCAAGCTTTGACGACCGGCGGTAGCTCGTTCCGGTGATCCCCTGAGGCCCGCCGCGGGGTGTGCGGCGCGCGGGCGCCCGGGCCCGGCACGGAATCGAAAACAGGACCGCCACCAGCAAGGAAGCTCGCGGGACGGGTGGCGGGGCGGACCCGCTCCGGGAGCCAACTAAACGTTCATGCACCGGCCTTGGCCGGGTTGCGCGGCGATCACCGGCTGCGTCTTCATTCCCCCATGTCCGATATCCCCCACCACGATCCGTACGGGCTGCTGGCCGTGGAGACGCAGGCGATGCTCGCCGCCATCCAGGAGCGGCAGACCGAGACGCTCGCGGAGCTGGCCCAGACCTCCGCACGGATGACCGAACTCCTGCGCAGACTCGCCCCGCTGCCGGGCCTCCCGCCCCGGCCCACCCTGCTGCCCGCCACCATGCGCGTCCTCGACCGCTGGCGCCGCGAGCACCGCCTGGACGACGCGGCGTGCACGGTCGCCTCGTACGTCCTGCCCCGCCTGCTGGAACAGGGCGCGCTCATCGCCCCGCCTGAGCTGATCGCCCGCCGCACGGGCCTGACCGTGGAGGCGACGGAGACCGCCCTGCGCTCACTGGTCCGCGCGGGCTGCCTCGAACCGGTCGCGGAACGGGGCGAGACGACGGCGTACCGGATGGGTGAGCCCCATGACTGAGCGCGGGAGGCAGCCGGTGCTGCCTCGGAACACCGGCTGGACGGCCGGCCCGGACGTCAGCCGCCCAGCTGGGCCAGGCCCTCCGTGGCGATCCGTTCGAAGATCTTCCGGTCCGCGTGGAAGTACGTGTCGGGGACCGGCCAGTGGATCACGATCTCCGTGATGCCCGCCTCCGCGTGGCTGCCCGCGAAGTCGACGAAGGCTTCGAAGGACTCCAGCGGGCGGTCCGGGGTGAAGCCGGTGAGCATGATCTTCTCCATCGGCCGGACGTCGCGGCCCGCCGCGTGCCCGAGCTCCGTCAGCCGCCCGATCTGCCCGTACACCGCGGCCAGCGACTCCTGCGGGGTGCCCGTCTCGTACAGCGCCGGATCCCCCGTGGTGACCCACGCCTGGCCGTGCATGACCGCGAGGCGCATGCCGCGCGGGCCCGTCGCCGCCACCGCGAACGGCAGCCGGGGGCGCTGCATGCAGCCGGGGATGTTGCGCACCTCGTCGGCGGAGTAGTGCACGCCCTGGTACGACACGACGTCCTGGGTGAGCAGCCGGTCCAGCAGCGGTACGAACTCCCCGAAGCGGTCCGCCCGCTCGCGCGGCGTCCACGGCGTCTGCCCCAGCGCGGTCGCGTCGAACCCGGAGCCGCCCGCGCCGATGCCGAGCGTGATCCGGCCGTTCGACACGTCGTCGAGCGTGATGAGTTCCTTCGCCAGCGTCACCGGGTGCCGGAAGTTCGGCGAGGTGACGAGGGTGCCCAGGCGCAGCCGCGAGGTGGCCGCGGCGGCGGCCGTCAGCGTCGGCACGGCACCGAACCACGGACCGTCGCGGAAGGTCCGCCACGACAGGTGGTCGTAGGTGTAGGCGGTGTGGAAGCCCAGCTCCTCGGCCCGCTGCCAGTCCTCCCGCCCGCCCTCGTGCCAGCGCTTGATCGGGAGGATCACGGTGCTCAGTCGCATGGCACAACCCTACGGGGTGACGATCCCCGGACCCTCCTGACGGACGACCGTCCGGCCCCCGTCCGGTACGACGCGGGGGCCGGACGGGCCGGTCAGTGCCTGCTGACGTAGACCGTCGCCGCGGCGGTGGACGCCTCGTGCAGGTCGTCGCCCGGGTAGGTCACGGTGTACGTGACGTCCCCGCGGGTGCGCGGCAGGTCGTTGATCCGGAACGTGCCGTCGGCCGCGACCGCCACGGAGCTCAGCGTCCCCGTGCCGAGCCGGTCGGCGCGCTCCACGCGCAGCGTCACCCCGGCGGGAAGCGACTTGCCCTGCGCGGTGAGCTTCCCGGTGATCTCCACGCCGCCGTCCAGGGTGCCCGTGGCGGGGGCGGTGAGCGCGACCGCCGTCGGGGCCTTGCCCACCTGCACCGTCAGGCTCGCGTCCGCCGCCGGGCGGTGGGTGAGGTCGCCGAGGTAGGACACGGTGTACGTCGCCTCGCCGACGAGCACCGGCTGGTCGAGCACGGTGAACGTGCCGTCCGCGGCGACCGTCGCCGCCGCCAGCTCGTGCGTGCCGGAGGCGTCGGTGCGCACCGCCCGCACCTTCGCCGGGTCGACGGGCGCGGGCCCGTCCAGCTCCAGCCGGCCGCGCAGGGCGAGCGGCTCGTACGCCACGGGCTGCCCGGGGCTGGTGGTGAGCGGGGCGGCGAAGCGGGAGTCGTACTGTGCGGCGGGGGGCTGCAGGATGTGCAGGTACTGGCCGTTGCCCCGGGTGACGGCGAAGAGCCGGGTGCCGTCGGCGGACCAGCTCAGCCCCCCGGGGACCACCCAGTCGCCGTCGAGCGCGCCGGCGAAGGCGAACTGGATCGCTTCCTGGCTGCTCTCCGGATCGGCGCCCTGCACCAGCAGGTCGGGGCTGCTGCCCACGCCGTACGCGCCGCGCGCGACGAACCGGCCGTCGGGACTGAAGGCGACCGCCGTGCCGTACGACTCGCCCGGGAAGGGCTGGTAGCCGGTCGCCGCGTCCGACAGGTCGGCGGCGTTCATGAGCCGGGTGGTGCGCGACGTCCAGTCCGCGGCGGCGACATAGCGCCCGTCGGGGGAGGCGGCCAGGTCCTGCAGGTCCAGCCGGTACGACGTCGGGCTCGCGAAGCGCCGCACCGGGCCGCGTACGACGGTCTCGCCGCTGGTGTCGAACACGGTCACATAGGGGTCGTCGATCCCGTAGCTGGGCGACTGCCCCAGATAGAGCCGGCCCGATCCGGCCGGTCCCCCGGCGAGCCGCAGCAGCCCGGTGTCGCTCCATCCGGTCGTGGTGTACGCCGAGCCGTCGGCGCTCACGCCGTTCAGCCGGAAGACGGCGTCCGCGGCGCAGCCGTAGTTGTACGCCATGGTGTGCCAGACGCGTCCGCCCGAGGCCGCCATGGAACCGCCGCAGACGCCCTCGCTGGTGGCCGTGGTGCCGAGTTCGGCGAGGGTCTCGGTGTCGTAGCGGACGATCCGCCGGGCCTCCGCGACGTACAGCGTGGTGCCGTCGTCGCCGAGCGCCAGCGAGTTGACCGCCGACGCCCCGGCCAGCGTGGCCAGGCGCTGGCCGTCGAAGTCGTACACGACGACGGTGCCGGGGGTGTCGTACTGCGTGCTGTCCGCGATGAACACCTTGCGGTGCGCCGAGTCGACGGCCATCGCGGAGAAGGTGCCGATCGGCAGCTTCACGACCTCGTCGGTCGCCGCGTGCGCGGCCGGCGCCGCCGCCAGGGTGAGGCCCGCGCCCCCCAGGACGAGCGCCGCGGCGGCCGAGACGGTCCGCCTCAGGCGATACCTGCTCTTCAAGTCTGCCCCCCATGGGCGTAGTTGGCGCCCCGTTCCGTTCGGGCGCGCAATGCGGGCATATGAAACAGGTGTGCGGTCAGATGCGCAAGTTGGTGGGGATGACGGACATGCCACCGTTCCGTAGGAGGGCCCCTGGGGGGCGCGAACCACTCAAATGCGCGCCCCATTGCACAACCGTGCGCCTGCATGGGGGATGATGCTCCGGTGAGCGACGAAGCACTGACAGCCACCACACCAGCACCAGCAGCGCTGCCGAGGCCCCGCCTCATCGCCACCGATCTCGACGGCACCCTGCTGCGGAACGACAAGACGGTCTCCGACCGCACCGTCGCCGCCCTCGCCGCGGCGGAGGAGGCCGGGATCCAGGTCTGCTTCGTCACCGGGCGTCCCGCCCGCTGGATGGACGTCGTCAGCGAGCACGTCCACGGCCACGGCCTCGCCATCTGCGCCAACGGCGCCTCCGTCGTCGACCTGCGCCGCGGCGGCGCGATCGTCGAGGTACGGCCGCTGCTGGACGAGGACGCGCTGGCGGTCGTGGAGTCGCTGCGGGCGCTGGCGCCCGGGGTGTCGTTCGCGGTGGAGCGCAGCGGCGGCATCCACTACGAGCCGCACTACCCACCCTTCCACCTCGACCCGGCGGCCACCGTGGCGCCCGTCGAGAAGCTGCTCGCCGAGGACGCGGAGCACGCCGACCAGCCCGTGCTGAAGCTCCTCGCCCACCACACCCGGCTGGCGCCCGACGAGTTCCTGGACCTGGCCCGGCGCGGGGCGGCTCGGCGCGCGGAGTTCACCCGCTCCTCGCCGTCCGCGCTGCTGGAGATCTCGGCGCTCGGCGTCAGCAAGGCCAGCACGCTGGCCCGCTGGTGCGCGGCGCGGGAGATCTCCCCGGAGGAGGTGGTGGCCTTCGGCGATATGCCGAACGACATGGAGATGCTGGCCTGGGCCGGCACGTCGTACGCCATGGCCAACGCGCATCCCGAGGTGCTGGCCGCGACCACCGGGCGTACCGCCTCCAACGAGGCGGACGGCGTGGCCGTCGTCATCGAGCAGCTGCTGCACGGGCTCTGAGGACGGCCCCGCGCGGGCCGCGGGCTTCGGTCACCGCGACGGCACCTGCCACACCACCGACGTCCCCGAGCCCTCGTCGCCCAGCCCGCCCTCCGTCCACGCGGAGCCGCCCAGCGCCTCCGCCCGCGCCGCGATGTTGCGCAGGCCCGAAGCCCGGCGCCGCGACTCCTCCGGCAGCCCCACCCCGTCGTCCGCGACCGTCAGCCGCAGCGCCGGGGCGCCGTCCGCCAGCTCGGCCGTGGCGTCGACCACCACCCCGATCTGACTGGCCTCGGCGTGCCGTTGGGCGTTGGACAGCGCCTCGCGCAGGGCGGCCAGCAGATGCCGGGAGGTCAGCTCGTCCGCGGCGGCGTCCACCCGGCCCACGAAGCTCACCGACGGCTCGAAGCCGAGCGTCGCGGCGGCCGTGGCGACCTCGCGCAGCACCAGTCCGCGCAGCGCGGTCGGGGCGTCGGGCGGCTGCTGCTGGAGGGAGTAGATGGCGGAGCGGATCTCCTGGATCGTCAGGTCCAGCTGCTCCACCGTCGACTCGATCCGCACCCGCACCTCGCCCATGTCGTCGATCTGCAGCGCGCCCTGCAGCATCATCCCGGTGGCGAACAGCCGCTGGATCACCAGATCGTGCAGATCGCGGGCGATCCGGTCGCGGTCCTCGTACACCGCGAGGCGCTCGCGGTCGTGCTGCGCCTCGGAGAGCACCAGCGCCAGCGCGGCCTGCCGGGCGAACTGCGTGGCCAGCGTCTTCTCGGCCTCCGTGTACGACGGGTCCCCGACCCGGCGCGGGATGGCGAGGCTGCCCAGCACCCGGCCCCCGCTGCGCAGCGGCAGCATCATGCTGGGACCGAACCCCTTCACCAGGTTGGTGATCATCCGCGGGTCGGTCCCGGCCTCCTCGACGAACACCGCTTCCCCGGCCTGCAGTTTCGCCACCACCGGGCTGTACCAGGGGATCACCGTGCCCACCACGCCCTCGGTGTCCCCGGCCGCCGACGCGGCGGCGATCTCCAGCCCGTCGCCGTCGCGCTGCGGCAGCAGCACCACCGCGGCGGCGGCCTTCGCCAGGGTGCGGGCCTGTTCGGCGACGACCTCCAGGGCGTCCTTGGCGTCGGCCATGGACAGCAGGGCGGTGGTCACCGCGTTCGAGCCGTCGATCCAGTCGGCGCGCTGGCGGCTCTCCTCGTACAGCCGGGCGTTGCCGATCGCGATCCCGGCCTCGGTGGCGATGACCCGCACCAGTTGCAGGTCCTGCTCGGTGAACGGGCCGCCGCCCGCCTTCTGCGCCAGCACGATGTCGCCGAAGTTCTCGCCCTCGACCTCGATCGGGACGGTGAGCGTGGCGTCCTCGCCGTCCGGGATCTCGTCGATCAGCTCCCGGTCCACCTCGTCCACGCCGAAGGACGCGAAGTCGAAGAGGTCGCCGCTCGAGGAGTCGATGACGACGATCGAGGCGTAACGGGCGCCGGCCAGCTCGGCGGCGGTCTCGGCGATCTTGTCCAGGGTGCTGTGCAGGTCGAGACCGGTGCCGATGGAGCGCATCGCCTGCAGCAGCTGGGAGACCCGCTCGGCGAACTCGGCGGGCAGGCCCTGCAGGCCGCGGGTGGCGGTGGAGGCGGCGATGGCGGCGTCCGGCGCGTTTGAGGGCGTCACGGCCCCACCCTAGGGCGAGTTTTGTCCGTAAAGCCGGATTAGCGGGCTTTACGATGCGGGGCCCGGCGGTCTATACGGGCTGCAGCGCGCGCTCCCGTTCCAGCGTGCGGCGGAAGGGGCCGTCCTCGGCGGTCAGCCGCGCCCAGTCGCCGCGCTGCACGATCCGGCCCTCGTCGAGTACGACGATCTCGTCCACCTGGTCCAGCCCGGTCAGCCGGTGCGTGATCAGCACGGTCGTACGGCCCTCGGTGGCGGCCAGCAGATCGGCGGTCAGGGCGTCGGCGGTCGGCATGTCGAGGTGCTCGGCGGGCTCGTCGAGCACCAGCACGCCGAAGTCCGCGAGCAGCGCACGGGCCAGCGCGAGGCGCTGCCGCTGCCCGCCGCTCAGGCGTACGGCGCCCTCGCCGACCGTGGTGTCGAGACCGTCGGGCAGCTCGCGGGCCCAGTCCGCCAGCCGGGCGGCGGCGAGGGCCTGCCACAGGTCGTCGTCGGTGGCGTCGGGGCGGGCGAGGCGGAGGTTCTCGCGGAGGTTGCTGTCGAAGAGGTGGGCGTCCTGGGCGCAGAGGCCGACGATCCGGCGGACTTCGTCGGCGTCGTAGGGGGCGAGGCTGTACGGCGTCGGGTCGCCGCCTTCGCCGTCCCCATCGAGGAACCGCAGCAGGACGTTCGCGAGGGTCGTCTTCCCGGAGCCGCTGGGGCCGACGACGGCCAGCCGGTGGCCGCGGGGGAGCGTGAGGTCCACGTCCTTGAGGGCAGGGGCGGTGCTGTCCGGGTAGCGGGCGCTCAGCCCCCGCAGGGTGAGCGGGAACGGGTCGGCCGGCGGCCGGCCGCTGCCCTGCGCGGCGGGCGTCGGTGCCTCGACGACCTCGGCGATCCGGGCCGCCGAGCGGCGGGCGCGGGCGCGGTGCGTCAGTGCCTGCGGCATCCCGGCGACGGCCTCGAAGGCGGCGAGCGGTACGAGGACGACGGCCGCGAGCCATACGCCGTCCATGCGGCCCGCGTGCACGGCGGCCACGCCGGCCGCGGCGGCGGCCGTCACGGTGAGCCCGCAGGCCAGGGCGGTGAGCGCGGACCCCACACCGTGCGCGGCGGCGCTGCGGGCGTCGGTGGCGCGCAGCTCCGCGTCGGTGGCGCGGAGTTCGGCGGTACGGCGCGGGAGGGCGCCGGCGACGGTGAGCTCGGCGGTGCCGGTGAGGACGTCGACGGTCTGCTCGGCGAGCCTGCCGCGCAGCGGGGCGACGCGGTCGGCGGCCCTGCGGGCGACGCGGGTGCTGATCGCCGGGGCGGCGACTCCGGCCACGAGGAGACCGGTGCCCAGGGCGGCGCCCGCGGCGGGGTCGAGCCAGGCGGTGAACCCCGTGGCCGCGGTGGCGACGGCCGCCGCCTGGATCGCGGGGAGCCGCCAGCGGAGGTAGCGGTCCTGCTGTTCGTCGACGTCGGCGACGAGGCGGGCGAGGAGGTCGCCGCGGTGGGTCTGCCTCAGCCCCGCGGGGGCGATGCGTTCGAGCTGCCGGTAGACGTCGGCGCGGAGGTCCGCCAGCAGGCGCAGCACGGCGTCGTGCGATACGAGGCGCTCGGCGTACCTCAGGGCGGCCCTGCTGATGCCGAACGCCCTTGTCGCCGTCACGGCGACCATCAGATAGAGGACGGGAGGCTGTTCGGAGGCGCGCGAGATGAGCCACCCGCTGGTGGCCATGAGCCCCACCGCGCTCGCGAGCGCGAGGCCGCCCAGAAGGGCGGCGAGCCCGAGCCGCGCGCTGAACCTCCCGGTCGGACCCGCGCCGACGTCTGCGGTCAGGCTGGCGCGCCTCCGGCGAGAGGGGGTGCCCCCACCGGTCCGCGCGGGCTCGGCCCCCTCCACAGCGGGTGACGCCGCGCCGGCGGCTGCGGTCACGCTGTGGTCCTCGCGCCTCCGGCGCGAGGGGGTGCCCCCACCCGCCCGCCCGGCGCCGGTCTGCACGGGCTCGGCCCTCTCCGCAGCGGGTGACGCCGCGCCGGCGGCTGCGGTCGCGCTGTGGTCCTCGCGCCTTCGGCGCGAGGGGGTGTCCCCGCCCGCCCGCCCGGTGCTGGTCTGCGTGGGCTCGGCCCTCTCCGCAGCGGGTGGCGTTCCGTCGGCGGGTGCGGTTTCGTCGTGGGCGGTGGTGGGCGTGGGGAGCGTTGTCCGGGCGCGGGTGGACGGCGTCGGTGCAGCGCACGGAGTCGAACGCTGCGAGCTCGCCGCCTCTGCCACGTCCGACCCGGTCACCGCCTCCTCGCAGGCCTGGGGCTCCGCACCCCCACCCTCGCCAGAGGCGACCAACGCACCGGACACGTCCTCACCCCGCACGGGTGGGTGGGTGGGGGCGAACCCCCGCGCCGAAGGCGCGGAGCCGACAGCGGGACCGCACCCGAGCGCCGCACCCGCCGCCGCGGGCAAGCCCCCCGCAGGGGACACCGCCCCGCGAGGCGCAACCACCGGACCAGGCGCCACCACGGGAGCAACCCCCCGCGCCGAAGGTGCGGCGCCGCAAGGGACCACCCGCGTCGCGAGGGACAGCAGCGACGGCCGGTGGGCCACCACGAGCACGGACCGGCCCGCCGCCAGGCGCCGCATGGCGTCCACGACGGACGCCTCCGTCGCACCGTCGAGCGAGGCGGTCGGCTCATCGAGCAGCAGCACCGGCCGGTCCGCCAGGAACGCCCGTGCCAGCGCGACCCGTTGCCGCTGGCCCGCGGACAGCCCCGCACCGCCCTCGCCGACGACCCGCGCCGGGTCGAGGTCCGCCGCCCCCGCGGCGTCAAGCGCCGACCGTACGGCGGACGGCGACGCCCCCGGCACCGCGAGCCGGACGTTGTCCGCCACCGTCCCCGCGTACAGATGCGGTCGCTGCGGCACCCACGCCACCTGCCGGTGCCACGCCGCGAGGTCCGGCGCGGCCACCCGTACCGACCCCGACGCCACCGGCACGAACCCGAGCACCGCCGCCAGCACCGTCGACTTCCCCCCGCCCGACGGCCCCGCGAGGGCCACGATCTCCCCCGGCCCGACCGTGAACGACGGCAGCGGCAGCGACGGCCGGCCGGGGTAGGCGACCGAGGCCCCGTCGACCGAGATCAGCGCGCCCCCGGCCGCCGGCGCCCCGAGGGACGACGGCGCGGCCGGCGCCTCCAGCACCTCGAACACCCGCGACGCGGCCGCCACCCCCTCCGCGGCAGCGTGATAGTGCGCCCCCACCTGCCGCAGCGGCAGATACGCCTCGGGCGCGAGGATGAGCACCACCAGCCCGGTGTAGAGCGACAGCTCCCCGTGCACCAGCCGCATGCCGATGCTGACCGCGACCAGCGCCACGGAGATGGTCGACAGCAGCTCCAGGGCGAAGGACGACAGGAACGCCACCCGCAGGGTGCGCAGCGTGGCCCGCCGGTACTCCCCCGTGATCCGGCGGATGGAGTCCGCCTGCGCCTTCGCCCGCCCGAACACCTTCAGCGTCGGCAGCCCCGCCACCACGTCCAGAAAGTGCCCCGACAGCCGTGACAGCAGCGCGAACTGACGCCCCGTCGCGGCCTCCGTGGCCCACCCGATGAGCACCATGAACAGGGGGATCAGGGGCAGGGTCCCCGCGATGACCGCCGCCGAGACCCAGTCGTCCGTGACGATCCGGCCCAGCACGGCCACCGGGACCACGACCGCCAGCCCCAACTGCGGCAGATACTTGGCGAAGTAGTCGTCGAGCGCGTCCACGCCCCGCGTGACGAGCGTCGCCAGCTCCCCCGTCCGCTGCCCCGCCAGCCAACCCGGGCCCAGCGCGGCGGCCTGCTCCACCATCCGTATCCGCAGCTCCGACTTGACCGCCGCCGCACACCGGTGCGCGGCCAGCTCGGTCAGCCAGGCCACCGCCGCCCGGCCGCAGGCGACGAGGGCCAGCAGGAGGAGCGGGGTGCGCAGCGCCTCGAGCGGGTCACCGTCCTCGAAGGCCCGTACGACCACCGTCGCGATGAGGACGGCCTGGGCGATGACGAGCACCGCCCCGGCCAGCCCCAGCGCCACGGACGCCGCGAGGAAGACGCGGGTGGCACGGGCGTACCGCAGCAGCCGGGGGTCGACGGGCCTCATGGTCAGCGCACCGCCGCCGGCGCCTCGTCGGCCGCGATGTGCTGGGTGCCGATGCGCTTGCGGAACACCCAGTACGTCCAGCCCTGGTAGATCAGCACGACGGGCGTGGCCAGCAGCGCGCACCAGCTCATGATCCGCAGGGTGTACGGCGTGGACGACGCGTTCTCGACCGTCAGGCTCCAGTCGGGGTCGAGCGAGGACGGCATGACGTCCGGGAAGAGCGAGAGGAACAGCATCGCGACGGCCGCCGCGATGGTCACCCCCGACAGGGCGAACGCCCAGCCGTCGCGGCCCGCGTAGTTGGCCGCGAGCGCCCCGAGCAGCGCCACCACGGCGACGACCAGCGCGACCAGCGACTTGCCGTCACCGGATTCGGCCTGGGTCCAGATCAGGAACACGAGTGCCAGCACCGCCGCACCCAGCCCGAGGAACGTCGCCTGCAGCGTCGCCCGCTCCTTCACCGGCCCGAGGGTCTTCAGCGAGACGAACACCGCGCCGTGGAAGGTGAAGAGGAACAGCGTGACGAACCCGCCGAGCAGGGCGTAGGGGTTCAGCAGGTCGAGGAAGTTCCCGACGTACTCCTTGTCGGGCCCGATCTTCACCCCGCGCACGATGTTCGCGAAGGCCACGCCCCACAGGAAGGCCGGCAGCAGCGAGGTCCAGAAGATCGCGTGCTCCCAGTTGGCCTGCCAGCGCTCCTCGTCGCGCTTGTGCCGGTACTCGAAGGCGACGCCCCGGATGATCAGGCAGACCAGGATGAGCAGCAGCGGCAGGTAGAAGCCGGAGAACAGCGTGGCGTACCAGTCGGGGAAGGCCGCGAAGGTCGCGCCGCCCGCCGTGAGCAGCCACACCTCGTTGCCGTCCCAGACCGGGCCGATGGTGTTGATCAGCACCCGGCGCTCGGTGCGGTCGCGCGCCAGCAGCTTGGTCAGGACGCCGACACCGAAGTCGAAGCCCTCCAGGAAGAAGTAGCCCGTCCACAGCACGGCGATCAGCAGGAACCACAGATCGTGGAGTTCCATCTCTCTTCTCTCCCTCTCCCGTTCTCAGTACGAGAAGGCCATCGGCCGGTCGGCGTCGCCGCCGATCCGGGTGGGCGGGTTGAGGTCGTCGTCGGTGAGCTCGGGCGGGCCGGCCTTGACGTACTTCACCATCAGCTTGACCTCGATCACGGCCAGTACGGCGTAGAGCAGGGTGTAGACGGTCATCGACGTCAGCACCTCGCCCTGCGAGACGCCGGGGGAGGCCCCGGCCGCGGTCGGCAGTACGCCGTACACCGCCCAGGGCTGGCGGCCCATCTCGGTGAAGATCCAGCCCCAGGAGTTGGCGAAGAGCGGGAAGAGCAGGGTGAGCAGCGACAGCCGCCAGTACCACCTGCCGAGCTTGGGGCCCAGCTCGCGGTCCTTCAGCAGCGCCAGTCTCGGCACCTCGTCCTCGCCGGTACGCAGCCGCTCGCTGAGCCAGAACTTCCGCCGGGTCAGCCACAGTCCGACGATGCCGAGCCCCAGCGAGACCATGCCGAAGCCGATCATCCAGCGGAAGCCCCAGTACGCGACGGGGATGTTCGGCCGGAAGTCGTCGAGGCCGAACTGCTCGCCGTACTTCTCCTTCAGTGCCGCGTTGGTGTCGTTGATGCCGGGGACCGCTTCGTGGAAGTTGTCGTGCGCCAGGAAGGACAGCAGTCCCGGGATCTCTATGGCGACGACGTTGTGGCCCTCGTCCACGTCGCCGATCGCGAAGACGGAGAACGGCGCGGGCGCCTCGGTCTCCCACAGGGCCTCGGCCGCGGCCATCTTCATGGGCTGCTGCTCGTACATGATCTTCGCGAGGCGGTCGCCGCTGATGGCGACGAGCAGTCCGGAGATCGCCACGGTGACCAGGCCGACGCGCAGCGAGGTCCGCATCACGTTGATGTGCCGGCGCTTGAAGAGGTGGTACGCCGCGATGCCGACCATGAAGGCGCCGCCGGTGAGGAAGGCGGCCGTGATGGTGTGGAAGAACTGGGCGAGGGCGGTGTTCTGGGTCAGCACGTGCCAGAAGTCGGTGAGCTCGGCGCGGCCGCGTTCCTCGTTGATGCGGTAGCCGACCGGGTGCTGCATCCAGGAGTTGGCCGCGAGGATGAAGTACGCGGAGAGCGAGGTGCCGATCGCGACCATCCAGATGCAGGCGAGGTGGATCTTCTGCGGCAGCTTGTCCCAGCCGAAGATCCACAGGCCGA
The DNA here is from genome assembly GCF_040680895.1 of Streptomyces sp. NPDC051940. Taxonomy (NCBI): domain Bacteria; kingdom Bacillati; phylum Actinomycetota; class Actinomycetes; order Kitasatosporales; family Streptomycetaceae; genus Streptomyces; species Streptomyces sp. NPDC051940. The sequence continues at coordinate 224,436 of NZ_JBFAXR010000001.1, forward strand.
TGAAGGTCGACTCGAAGAAGAACGCGATCAGGGCCTCGAAGGCGAGGGGGGCGCCGAAGATGTCGCCGACGAAGCGGGAGTAGTCGGACCAGTTCATGCCGAACTGGAACTCCTGCAGGATGCCGGTGACGACACCCATGGCGATGTTGATCAGGAAGAGCTTGCCCCAGAACTTGGTCGCCCTGAGGTACTTCTCGTTCTTCGTCCGCACCCAGGCCGTCTGCAGTCCGGCCACCAGGGAGGCCAGCGAGATCGTGAGCGGGACGAAGAGGAAGTGGTAGACGGTGGTGATACCGAACTGCCAACGCGCCAGGGTCTCCGGCGCGAGCGCGATGTCCATGGGCTGCCCCTCTGTGTCGCCTTCGCCTCGCCCGAACTTTTCTCCGATGATCCACCTGTCGGCCTGGGCCGAGGGGGCCCAACAGGCGGGGCATCCGGGGTAAAAGCGTGCTTGTGAATGCGTTCACATTCACAAGACCTAGTCTGCCACACCCGTTTCGAACGGGTTCAACCCCCCTCCCCCTTCGGCCGGGGGCCCGGCCCGGCCGCCTGCGGTCGCGCATGAATGCTGCGGCTCACGCCGGCGCCTGCGGCGCGATTCGGCGCTCCGCGCCTCAGTCCTCAAACGCCGGACGGGCTGGGGTGGGGCTGCGGTCACGCTGGAAGTGTCCGGTCCCGCTGGCGCCTGCGGCGCGATTCGGCGCTCCGCGCCTCAGTCCTCAAACGCCGGACGGGCTGAGGTGGTGCTGCCGTCACGCTGGAAGCGTCCAGTCCCGTTGGCGCCTGCGGCGCGATTCGGCGCTTCGCGCCTCAGTCCTCAAACGCCGGACGGGCTGGGGGGGCTGCGGTCACGCTGCAAGCGTCCAGTCGCGCTGGAAGCATCCGGTCACGGTGGCATGCCGGCGGAGCGCAGCGGAGTCGGCGCAGCCCCACCGGCCCACCGGACGACACACCCCGGCGGAGCGCCAGCGGAGCCGTTCGCTTCGCGCCGGCGCAGCGCCAGCGGAGCCGACCACTGGGCGGCGCCATGGCGCCGTCCCCCCGCGCTCCGCCCGGCAAGGCCCCTTGGGGCCGCAGGATCACTTCGATCGGCGGCCGACAACCGGCCACGAACCGCACTTTTACAGCACAGCCCGACACTTCCAGCGTGACCGCACCCCTCCAGCCCGCCCGGCAAGTGAGGACCCCGGGCCCCGAAGGCCCCGAGGGCCCCAAAGGCCAGAAGCCCGGGGCCCCGGAAGGCCAGAAGCCCGGAGGCCCGGAGGCCCGGCGCCCCAGGGCGGCTAGGAGGGCCCAGGACCCCCGGGCGCCCCCAGCCCTCCAGGCACCCACCAAGCCCCCCGGCCCCACCCCCCGCCGAGCCCCGCCCCCCGACCTCACATCTCCTTGAAGAACCCCCCCGCCGCCCCCAAGAACCGGTCGTTGCCCTCGACCTCCCCGATCGTGACCCGCACGCCCTCCCCCGCGAACGGGCGGACCACCACCCCCGCCGCGTCGCACGCCGCAGCGAAGTCCATCGTGCGCTCGCCCAGCCGCAGCCAGACGAAGTTCGCCTGTGTCTCGGGGACCGGCCAGCCCTGGCCGACCAGCGCGTCGTACACGCGCGTGCGCTCGGCGACGAGCGCGGAGACCCGCGACATCAGCGCGTCCTCCGCCCGCAGCGAGGCGACAGCGGCGTCCTGCGCGATCTGGCTGACGCCGAAGGGCACCGCCGTCTTGCGCAGCGCCGCCGCCACCGGCTCGTGCGCGACGGCGAAGCCGACCCGCAGGCCCGCGAGCCCGTACGCCTTGGAGAACGTCCGCAGGACGCAGACGTTCGGCCGGTCGCGGTAGAGCGAGATGCCGTCCGGCACGTCCTCGTCGCGGATGAACTCCCGGTACGCCTCATCGAGTACGACGAGTACATCCGACGGCACCCGGTCCAGGAAGCGCTCCAGCTCCGCCCGCCGTACGACGGTCCCCGTCGGGTTGTTCGGGTTGCAGACGAAGATCAGCCGCGTGCGCTCCGTCACGGCGTCCGCCATCGCGTCCAGGTCGTGCACCTCACCGGAGGTGAGCGGCACCCGCACCGACGTGGCACCGGAGACCTGCGTGATGATCGGGTACGCCTCGAAGGACCGCCAGGCGTAGATCACCTCGTCCCCCGGGCCGGCCGTCGCCTGCACCAGCTGCTGGGCCACGCCCACCGAGCCCGTACCGGTCGCGATGTGCGACTCCGGCACGTCGAAGCGCGCGGCCAGCTCGGCCGTCAGCCCGGTGCACGCCATGTCCGGGTACCGGTTGAACGACGCGGCCGCCTCGGTGGCGGACTCGAATACGCCCGGCAGCGGCGGGTAAGGGTTCTCGTTCGACGAGAGCTTGTACGCCACGGGGCCGTCGGCCGCTGCCGGCTTCCCGGGCTTGTAAGTGGGAATACCGTCCAACGCGCCCCGCAGCCGGGGGCCCTTCTCTACACTCACCGCGGTCCTCCTCGACCGAGTCTTCCACCGGTACGCCCACCTTACGGCGGCCTCGCCGCCGCCCAGGGGGGCGCACGTAACGATGCCTCACGCCGGTGGCGCGCGCCGTGGCGCGCATCACCCGTGAAGGTGAGTGCTGACAGACAGTAAGGTCGACGCAACACCTGGTTAACCTGGTAACGGACTCCGAGGCCGCAGGAGATGCCCGGCACGGAAGCATGGATTCCAAGGTCAAAACAAAAAATCCGCTGCGCAGAAACGTGCCTGTCAAGCGCAATTCGCGTTCTCCCGCATTCGGGCCACCCGAGCCCTACTATCAGCTCGCGATCGCAGACCGACTATCTGTCCGCGACCGCGCTTCACATCACCGCGACCGCCGACCGCGGAAAGAAAGAAGGTCCTACGTGACCGGCTCGATTCAACCCAGGGTGAGCCGGCCTCCCAGCCGACGGCTGGAGAGGGCGGGGATCCGGGACGTCGCTCAGGCTGCGGGCGTCTCGATCACCACCGTCTCCGACGCCCTCAACGGCAAGGGACGGCTCCCGGACACCACCCGCCGTCATGTCCGCGAAGTCGCGGACCGTCTCGGTTACCGGCCCTCGGCCGCCGCCCGCGCACTACGCACAGGGCGCTCCGGCCTGATCGGCTTAACCGTCACGACGTACGGCGAAGAACCGTTTACCTTCACCGAATTCGCCTACTTCGCCGAAATGGCGCGGGCCGCCACCTCCGCCGCCCTCGCCCGCGGATACGCCCTGGTGATCCTGCCCGCCGCATCCCGCCACGACGTCTGGTCGAACGTGGCCCTGGACGGCACCGTCGTCATCGACCCCTCCGACAGCGACCAGCACGTCGCGGACCTCGTCCGCCAGGGCATCCCCGTCGTCAGCGACGGCCGCCCCGACGGCTCCCTGCCCGTCACCGCCTGGGTCGACCACGACCACGAGGCCGCCGTACTGGACCTGCTGGACCATCTCGCCGCGGGCGGCGCCCGCCGGATCGGACTCCTCACCGGCACCTCCACGGACACGTACACCACCGACTCCACCCAGGCGTATCTCAGCTGGTGCGAACGCGTCGGCCAGGCCCCGGTGTACGAGCGCTACCCCGCCCACGACCCGTGCGCGGGCGCGGTCGCGGCGGACCGGCTGCTGGCGCGGCCGGACCGGCCGGACGCGGTGTACGGCCTCTTCGACCCGAACGGCACCGATCTGCTGGCCGCGGCACGGCGGTACGGGCTGCGCGTACCGGACGATCTGATGCTCGTGTGCTGCAGCGAGTCCGCGGGCTACGCGACGACCGACCCACCCATCACCACGCTCTCCCTCAAACCCCGGCGGATCGGCACGGCCGTCATCCAGCTGCTGATCGACGCGATCGAGGGGGTGGACGCCGGCCGCCCCGTGGAGCGGGTGATGCCCACCGAGCTGATCGTCCGCGAGTCCTCCCAGCGGCGCACCCCGCGCGTGGTGGTCAGCCCGCCCCGGCGCCCGGTGCCGTAACGGACGGAAACTCAGCGCCCCGGCGCCCCGTTCCGTGACACCGGACCGGACACCGGGAACCGTCCGCCCAGGACAAGCGTCCCCAAACACACCGAGTCAGGGGCAATTCCCTCGCCCGGACAGCAGGCCGGCGCCCGGCGATCGAGGCCGAAGCGCTGATGTCGGCCCCGGGTATGCCCCATGGCAGGGGTCGCATTCCTATGATGGGCGCACAACACCGGGAGCCGCTCCGTCGTCGCGGACCCGGCGTGGACGTGGAGCGTGGAGGGGTCGATGACTCAAGGGGCCGGTCACGAAGCCGTGGCGCGCGCCGTGGACGGAGGCGCCGCTCCGCTGGGAGCGGTTCCGCCACTGCCGACCCATGCCCCGGCCCCACCCGCGTACGACGAGGGCTACACGCCCACCGAGCGGGACCTGCCGGTGATCCGCCGCGCCGAGCACCCGGGCGTCGGCCCGCTGTACGTCGTGGGCGACGTGCACGGGTATCTGGACGAGCTGCGCGCCGCCCTGCGCTCGTACGGGCTGATCGACGAGGAGGACCGCTGGGCCGCGGGCAACGCGCGGCTGTGGTTCCTCGGCGACTTCACCGACCGCGGCCCGGACGGCATCGGCGTGATCGAGCTGGTGATGAGCCTGTCCGCGGAGGCGGCCGCCGCGGGCGGCTTCTGCAAGGCGCTGATGGGCAACCACGAGCTGCTGCTGCTCGGCGCCCGCCGCTTCGGCGACACCCCCGTCAACTCCGGCGCCGGCACCGCCTCCTTCCAGGCCGCCTGGCTGCTCAACGGCGGCCAGCGCCAGGACATGGAGCGCCTCACCGACGTCCATCTGCAGTGGATGGCGCGGCTGGACGCGGTGGCGCTGGAGGACTCGCACCTGCTGCTGCACTCCGACACCACGGCGTACCTCGACTACGGCGACTCCCTGGACGGCGTCAACGACCGCATCCACGAGATCCTCGACCGCGCCGACGCGGACGAGGTGTGGGACGTCTTCCGCAAGTTCACCAAGCGCTTCGCCTTCCGCGACGAGGCCACCGGGCCGGACGCGGTGCGTGAGCTGCTGGGGGTGTACGGCGGCACCCGCGTCGTGCACGGGCACAGCCCCATCCCGTATCTGCTGGGCGAGGTCGCCGACGAGAACGAGCGCACCGAGCGCGCGGCGGCGGTGCGCGGCCCGCACGTGTACGCGGAGGGGCTCGCGGTCGCGATGGACGGCGGCGTGACGATGGAGGGCAAGCTCCTCATCGCGCAGCTCCCGCTGCGGGGCTGAGGAGCCCCTCGGGGCGGCGTTCCGATTCCGGTCATACCCCGTCAACCCCCCTCAACACTCGGGGAAGTTACGGGAAGTGACTGTCACCGCGTGCCGTCCCCGGCCTACCATCGTGTCATCGGCCACTGATTCACGCTCCGGCACCGGCCCCTGACGAGCCGCCAGGACGACCCCCGCCGGGGCCCATCGGTGACGCGACGGAGCCTCGGGGGATGTGCCCATGACCTCAGCTCGGCATCTGCTGTCCGAGGACCGCCCGGAGTTCGAGCGGATCCTCGACCAAGCGCTGCGCACCGCCGAACACGGCCCGGACCTGCCGCGCCCCGGCGACGGACTGACCGTCCAGCAGCTGCGGGGCATGGCACTGGGCGCCATCACGGCGATAGCCGCGTGCGCCGCCGTGGAGTACGACGCGTTCGTCGCGGCCCGCGAGGCGCTGCGCCGCCCGGACCCCGAGGCGTCAGGACCGGCGGGCGGGGCGCTCGGCGGGCTGGCGGCACCGGCCGCGGAGGGCGCGAGCGCGGGCGTGGCGGCGGTGGTGGCGGTGCTGGCGCCGCTGCTCTCGGCGGCGGCGGCCGCGATCTTCCTGCTCATCGGGTACGTACTGGGGTCGCTGCGCCCGCAGCCGGCTGTCGCGCAGCCGATCCGTACGGCTGGCTGGTTCTTCGCGCTGCTGACGGTGGCGACGTTCGTGGTGGCGATGGCGGGCCTGCTGCTCACGGCCGTGCGCAACGGCTCGACCTCCATCCACGCGGCCGGCGGCAGCGAGCGGCAGCGGGAGGTGTCCCTGGCGCGGGAGGAGTGGCGCGAGGCGCTGCTGGAGCGCGGTATCAAACCGTTCCTCCGCGAGGCGCTGGCCCACAGCGGCAGCCCCGGCCCGGACGTCCCGTACGCCGTGCGCCCGGACACGCACGCGGGGGAGCGGACACCGCGGCTGGGCTACTCGCGCCCCGGCTTCTCCAGCCCCGACGAGGGGGCCACACCGGGGCTCGGCCCGCGTTTCTCCAGCCCCGACTTCACCAGCCCCGACTACGGCGGCCCGGAACACGAGCCGGAGTGAGGGGCCCCCGCGGGGCTGCGGGGACGCGTCGGACACACTGGACGTATGAGCCCTTTGAGTGCGGCGGGCCCATCGTCCCGCGCGCTGCTGGTCTACGACGGGGACTGCGGTTTCTGTACGTCCTCGGTGCGCTTCGCCGAACGGCGGATCCGGCCCCGCTGCGAGGCCGTGCCCTGGCAGTTCACCGATCTCGACGCGCTCGGCGTGAGCGCCGCGCGTGCCGTTCACGAGGTGGTGTGGATCGCCCCCGGCGGACAGGTGTACGGCGGGGTGCGGGCGGTCGCCCGGTTGTTGCGCAGTGCGGGGCCCGGCTGGCGGGCCCTCGGCCTGCTCCTTCAGACTCCCCCCGCGGTGTGGCTGGGCCACGGTGTCTACCGGCTGATCGCCGCCAACAGGCACCGGCTGCCGGGTGGCACGCCGGCCTGTGCGGTGAGGCCGAACGGTTCGGGCTGAGGGCGGAGAGCGCGGGGGCGGCCAGAACCTCCCGCCGGAGTACATCGTGGCGGGCGGTGGGACGGGGGCCTCGAAGGCGGGCGCGTCGTACGACGGCACGTCGGCCGCCGGCGCGGGCCGCGGCAGCCGGACGACCGGGCGCTTCGCCGGCGTCGCGGCCGGAGCGGCGGACTCCGCGGGCCCTGCGCCGCCGGCGACGGCCGCGCGCCGCCCGCCGCGGAGGACTCCCGCGACGGCCAGCACGAGGGCCTTGCACAGCGCCAGCAGGCCGCGGAGCAGCCGGTCGGCTCGGGTGGGGTTCTCGGTCATGCGCTCATTTAGCCACGACGAATTACGGTAGAACCTAAACGACTTGCAACTTACCGGACATACCAACCTCGCGGCTCAGTCGTCGTACCAGTCATACGAGCACACGGGTCTACATCGCCGCAGGTCAGAGGATTCCCGCCGAGCGGGCGGCGATCAGCCAGGACGGAAATTCGGAAAGCAGCCGGTCGTACAACACCGGGTCGGGGACCTGGTCGATGTCGTCGACGGCGAAGAACCCGACGTTGTCCACGCGCCGCCCGGCCATGGTGTCCAGCCGCTCCAGCACGCCGTAGGACGCCTGGCCCAGCCCCACGAACTGCCAGAACAGCGGCTCCTCCGCCGCCGCCCGCAGCTCGTGCTCGATCGCCGCGTCGCGGTGGATGCCGCCGTCCGAGAAGAACAGCACCAGGGTCGGGGCGGCGGACGGGTGCCGCCGCACGTGCGCCCGTACCTCGGCGATGACCTTCGGCTCGTCGTTCATGGCGCCGACCAGCCGCATGTCCACCTGGCCCGGCAGCAGCCCGTGCTTCGGCCGGCGCCGCCGGAACAGGGACACCTCGCCGCAACGCACGTGCAGGCGCAGCCAGTCGGGCAGCTCGCCGATCCGCAGATCCGGCAGCCGGGCCGGGTTCGTGGCGAAGGTCCACGCCTGCATCTCCCCGTCGTCGTCCAGCTGGGCGGCGACGGCGGCCATCCGCTCCACGACACCGGCGACGGTGCCACCCCGGTAGAGGGCGGCCATGGAGCCGGAGGCGTCGAGGACGAGGATGACGCGGGCGACCACGCCCTCCGCGCCGTGCTTGCGCAGGCTGACGGCGACCTGCTCCTTGCGCAGGGAGAGCCGCTTGCGCATGTCGACGGGGAGCAGGTCCTCGCCCTTGACCAGGCCGGGGGCAGGCGGTGCGGGCGGCGGCACGGACGCCGGGACGCCGGCGTGCGGTACGGGCGGCACGGGAGCCGGGCCTCCGGCCGGCATCGGCGGCTCCTCGTCCACCGTGATGCCGAAGTCGGTCGCCAGCCCCGCGAGGCCGGTCGCGTACCCCTGGCCCACGGCCCGGAACCTCCAGCGCCCGTCGCGCCGGTACAGCTCGCCGCCGATGAACGCCGTCTCAGTCCCGGCCGTCATCTCGAACCGGGCGACGTCGGCCCCCGACCCGGCGTCCACCAACCGCAACGTGAGCCCCCGCAGCTCCCCGAACGTCCCGCCGTCGGCGGACGCCCCCAGCACGATGCGCTCGATCCCCCGCTCCACACGCCGCAGGTCCACCTCGACGGTGTCGGTGACGCCGAGCGGCCCGCGCTGCTTGCCGAGATGCCGTACGGCCTGGGAGGAGTGCACGGGCTGGTTGTAGAAGACGAGGTCCCCGTCGTCCCGCACCCGGCCACCCGCGGCCAGAAGCAGCGCCGAGGCGTCGGCGTCGGGCGCCCCGGGGGTGTCCTGCCAGACCAGTACGGCGTGGACGCGATCGGCGGCGACGGCGGTATGGGCACCTTTGGCAAGGGATATGACGCTCACGCGGCCAGTGTCCCAGCTCCGTCCCCGGCGGGAGCCGTTCCGGCCGACGGCCCGCCGCGAGCCCCCGGCACCGGGGCCCTCCGTGCGGGGGTGAGGACACGGACCGCCCCACCCCCGCACCGGCGGGTCAGTCGGCGACCGGCAGGTACACCCGGTTGCCCGTCGCCGCGAACTCCGCGGACTTCTCCGCCATGCCCGCCTCGATCTCCTCCACCGCGAGCGCGCCGCCGTGTTCGCGGCGGATGTCCTGGCTGATCTTCATCGAACAGAACTTCGGCCCGCACATCGAGCAGAAGTGCGCCGTCTTCGCCGGCTCCGCGGGGAGCGTCTCGTCGTGGAACGCGCGCGCGGTGTCCGGGTCGAGGGCCAGGTTGAACTGGTCCTCCCAGCGGAACTCGAAGCGGGCGTCGGACAGGGCGTCGTCCCACTCCTGGGCGCCCGGGTGGCCCTTCGCGAGGTCCGCGGCGTGGGCGGCGATCTTGTACGTGATCACGCCCGTCTTCACGTCGTCGCGGTCCGGCAGGCCCAGGTGCTCCTTGGGCGTGACGTAGCAGAGCATCGCCGTGCCCCACCAGGCGATCATCGCGGCGCCGATGCCGGAGGTGATGTGGTCGTACGCCGGGGCGATGTCCGTCGTCAGCGGGCCCAGGGTGTAGAACGGGGCCTCCTCGCAGATCTCCTGCTGGAGGTCGACGTTCTCCTTGATCTTGTGCATCGGGACATGGCCCGGGCCCTCGATCATCGTCTGGACGTCGTGGGACTTGGCGATCCGGTTGAGCTCGCCCAGCGTGCGCAGCTCCGCGAACTGCGCCTCGTCGTTGGCGTCCGCGATGGAGCCGGGGCGCAGGCCGTCGCCGAGGGAGTACGTCACGTCGTACGCGGCGAGGATCTCGCACAGCTCCTCGAAGTTCTCGTACAGGAAGCTCTCCTTGTGGTGCGCCAGGCACCACGCCGCCATGATCGAGCCGCCGCGCGAGACGATGCCCGTCTTGCGGCGGGCGGTGAGCGGGACGTAGCGCAGCAGGACGCCCGCGTGGACGGTCATGTAGTCGACGCCCTGCTCGGCCTGCTCGATGACGGTGTCCTTGTAGATCTCCCAGGTCAGCTCCTCGGCCTTGCCGTCGACCTTTTCGAGGGCCTGGTACAGCGGCACCGTGCCGATCGGGACGGGTGAGTTGCGCAGCACCCACTCGCGCGTGGTGTGGATGTTGCGGCCGGTGGAGAGGTCCATGACCGTGTCGGCGCCCCAGCGGGTGGCCCAGGTCATCTTCTCGACCTCCTCCTCGATGGAGGAGGTGACGGCGGAGTTGCCGATGTTGGCGTTCACCTTCACCAGGAAGTTCTTGCCGATGATCATCGGCTCGATCTCCGGGTGGTTGACGTTCGCGGGCAGGACGGCGCGGCCGGCGGCGATCTCGTCGCGTACGAACTCGGGGGTCACGCCCTCGCGTATCGCCACGTACTCCATCTCGGCGGTGGTCTCACCCCGCTTCGCGTACGCGAGCTGGCTGACCGCCCGCCCGTCCCGCCCCCGGCGCGGAAGCCGCGGCCGGCCCGGGAAGACGGCGTCGAGGTTGCGCAGGTTGCCGCCGCGCGGCGAGGTGTGCTTGATGCCGTCGTCCTCGGGGCGGACGGGGCGGCCCGGGTACTCCTCGGTGTCGTCGCGGCCGATGATCCAGTTCTCGCGCAGCGGCGCGAGGCCCCGGCGGACGTCGGTGGTGACGTCCGGGTCGGTGTACGGGCCGGAGGTGTCGTACAGCGTGACGGCCCGCCCGTTGGTGAGGTGCACCCGGCGGACGGGGACGTTCAGGTCCGGCCGCGATCCGGTCAGATAGCCCTTGTGCCAGCCGGTCTTCGTCCCGCCCCGGCCGTTTTCAGGCGTGCGTGCATCCTGCAAGGTCATGAGACCCACTCCCTACGCCGGCATTACCCGGTAACAGGTTCGGCGGTCGGCGCAGCGGTCGCGGATCAGCGATCCGTCGTCAGCGCCCTCTCAGCCCGGTGCTCCGAGCTCCCGCGGTGTGCGAATTGTGCTTGTACGGTAGCGGCCCGCCCGGCGGCGGGGGAAGAGGACCCCGTCGGGTCACCGCACCGGCGTTGATCACTCCTTCGTGGGGCATGCACCCGTTTCGCCCGGCTAGTCTGGGCGTACGGCCGAGAATCCCGTACATGGGAGGAACCATGACCGCCGATCCGCTCCACACCCACGATGGCGACTCCGCGTTGCCGGCCTGGGCGATCCCGCCCCGGGGCGGCTTCACCGCCGCGGACCTCGACCGCATCCCCGACCTCCCGCCGCACACGGAACTGATCGACGGGAGCCTGGTGTTCGTGAGCCCTCAGCGCAGCTTTCACATGCTTGCGATGTCCATGCTTGAGACGGCCCTGCGCACCCTCGCCCCTGACCACCTCCGGGTGCGCCGCGAGATGAGCGTCGTGCTCAACAACCGCAACCGGCCCGAGCCCGACATCACCCTCGTCCGGGCCTCAGCGGTCAGCGACGAGGCCGACGAGACCGGGTACGACCGCGCCGACGTGGTGCTCGCCGTCGAGGTCGTCTCGCCCGAGTCGGAGGAGCGCGACCGCAAGCGCAAGCCGCAGCTCTACGCGGAGGCGGGCATCCCACACTTCTGGCGGGTGGAGAAGGGCCACGGCCGGCGGCCCGTGGTGTACGTGTACGAGCTCGATCCGGCCGTCGGGGTCTATGTCACGAACTCCATCCAGCACGACCGGCTGAAGCTGACCGTCCCCTTCGACATCGACATCGACCTGACCGCCGTCGACCGGCTCTGACCGGGCGGGTGGTCAGCGCACCGGGCGGGTGCCGAAGACGTAGACCCGGTCGCCCTTTCTCATCAGGTGCCACAGGGCCTTCGACTCCGCGAAGCGGAGGTTCACGCAGCCGTGTGAGCCCGGCTCGCGGTAGACGCTGGCGTACGTGCCGTGCAGCGCCTGGCCGCCGTCGAAGAACTGGCTGTACGGCATGGGGGCGTCGTAGAGCGTGGACCAGTGGTCCTTGTTGCGCCAGTAGACGCGGTGCATGCCGGTGCGGGTGTCGTAGCCGGGGCGGCCGGTGCGGACGGGGACCGGGGCGAAGAGCAGCTTGGCGCCGCTCTGCATCCACAGCAGCTGCCGGTCCAGGTCGACGCAGACGACCCGGCCGACGCCGGTCGGGCAGCGGCCCGCCTTGTTCGGGTTCTTGCGCACCTTGGCCAGCAGCAGTTCGCCGTGTGTGACGGCGCCCGCGTAGCCGACGGCCGGCCAGATGTCCCGCTTGCGCTGGTACGCCTGGATCGCCGCGCAGTCCGCCGCCGACTGCCTGCCGTCCGCCTTCAACCCCAGATAGCGCTCGACCTGCCGCTGGTACGGGCCGGCCTTGCGGGTGCAGAACGGGTACTGCTTGCCGCCCTCACCCGGCGGGGACGACTCGACGTCCGGCAGCACGGGCAGCGGCTCGGGTTCGAGCTGGTTGCTCTCCAGCGCGGCCCGCCCGCGGGGGATCTCGGGGGCGATGGTGCCCTGATCGGGGGTGCTCGCGTACGGCAGGAGCTGCTGGTAGTCGGCGAGGCCGAAGTGCTCGCCCCCCTCCGGCCGCTCGTCGGCCACCGCGGGGACCGCGCCCGCCAGCAGGAGCAGTACGGCGGTCAGGGCTGCTGCCAGCGGGCGCACGGGGGCGCTGGGTGCTCTGCGCAAGGGGTCACTCCCGGAACTCGTACCTCGTACCTCGTATCTCGTACCGAGAGCTGTTGTATGTGTTATTTGAACGGAAACATATGATTCGCCCGGGTCGGGGCGTGTCGGTTCGCCCAGTAGGATTTCTCAGCATGGCGGCCACTGGAACTGAGCAGCAGGGGACGAAGGCGTTCTACGTCTCGACCCCCATCTACTACGTCAACGACGCTCCCCACCTGGGCCACGCCTATACGACCGTCGCAGGCGACGTCCTCACCCGCTGGCACCGCCAGCGCGGCGAGAAGGTGTGGTACCTCACCGGCACGGACGAGCACGGTCAGAAGATCATGCGCACCGCACAGGCGAACGGGGTCACCCCGCAGGAGTGGTGCGACAAGCTCGTGGAGGAGGCCTGGCGGCCCCTCTGGGAGCACCTGGAGATCGGACACGACGACTTCATCCGTACCACGGAGAAGCGGCACACCGACCGCGTCCAGGAGTTCGTGCAGGACCTGTACGACAAGGGCGAGATCTACCAGGGCGGCTACGAGGGCCCGTACTGCGTGGGCTGCGAGGAGTACAAGACGCCGGGCGAGCTGCTCGACGGCGAGGGCGAGTACGCGGGGCAGAAGCTCTGCCCGATCCACAAGAAGCCCGTGGAGATGCTGAAGGAGGAGAACTACTTCTTCAAGCTCTCCGAGTACGGCCCGAAGCTGCTCGACTTCTACGCCGCCAACCCGGACTTCATCCAGCCCGAGTCCGCCCGCAACGAGGTCGTGAACTTCGTCCGGCAGGGCCTGCAGGACCTGTCGATCTCCCGCTCCACCTTCGACTGGGGCGTGCGCGTCCCGTGGGACGACAAGCACGTCATCTACGTCTGGATCGACGCGCTGCTGAACTACGCGACGGCCGTGGGCTACGGCTCCGACCAGGCGAAGTTCGAGGGCACCTTCCCGGCGAACGTGCACCTGGTGGGCAAGGACATCCTGCGCTTCCACGCGGTGATCTGGCCGGCCATGCTGATGGCGAACGGGCTGCCGCTGCCGGGCAAGGTCTTCGCCAACGGCTGGCTGATGGTCGGCGGCGAGAAGATGTCGAAGTCGAACCTGACGGGCATCAAGCCGCAGGACCTCACCGACCACTTCGGCGTCGACGCCTACCGCTGGTACTTCCTGCGGGCGATCCAGTTCGGCCAGGACGGCTCGTTCTCCTGGGAGGACTTCTCCGCGCGCTACACCAGCGAGCTGGCCAACGACTTCGGCAACCTGGCCTCGCGCGTGGGCGCGATGACGGTCAAGTACTTCGGCGGGACGCTGCCCGCCGCCACGGACTCCGGTGCGGCCGAGCAGGTCATCGTCGACGGTCTGAAGGAGGCCGCCGCGGCGGCCGACCGGAAGATCGGCGAGGAGCTGGACTTCGCGGGCGGCATCGAGGCGGTCTTCGGCCTGGTGAAGAAGGTCAACCTGTATCTGACCGAGCAGGAGCCCTGGAAGGTCGCGAAGGACACGTCCGAGGCCGCGCAGGCCCGCCTCGCCACGATCATCTACACCGCGGCGGAGGCCCTGCGGGCGACGGCCGTCCTGCTGAACCCGGTGATGCCGGCGACGTCCGAGAAGCTCTGGGCGTCACTGGGTGCCGGGGCGTCGCTGGGCGCGCTGGCGGACCAGCGCGTCGACACGGTGGCGGACTGGGGCCGGCTGCCGGCGGGCGCCCAGGTCACCAAAGGCGAGATCCTCTTCCCGCGGCTGGAGGAGCCGAAGCAGGACTGAGTACAGGCGGTACGTGACAGATGCCCGGCACCTGAAGGTGCCGGGCATCTGTCGTATGTGCGGCCGATCCGGTCTGGCCCCGGCGGGGGGAGGGCCTGAACGCGTCAGGCCCTCCTGACCGCTACTACTTGTCGATGCTCAGGGTGATCATCGAGCGGACGGCCGTGTACGGGTTGGACACCGCGACGCCGATCAGAGCGGCGGTACGGTCCGCGCCGTAGTCGTCGAAGGCGAGCAGCAGGATCTCGTCCTTGCCGTCGCCGTCGAGGTCGCCCACGAGGTGCTCCCGGCCGCCGCTGGCGAAGAAGTAGCCCGAGCTCGCCGGGTACGCCTGGCCGGAGTTCAGCAGCGACGCGGAGTACAGCGACACGAACTGGGTGCCGCTGGCCACCACGAGACGGCTGCCGTCGGGGCCGGTGGCGAAGGAACTGGCGCGGATGTCTGCCAGGACGTTGACGTGGTTGTCCTGGCCGCCGGCCTGGTAGGTGCGCATCGTGGCGAGGCCGCCCTCCAGCAGCCCCTCGGGCCCGGTGGTCCAGCTGTGCAGGGTGGAGAAGCCGCCCGCCTTGGCCTCGTGCAGCAGCTCACCGGTGCGGCCGTCACGGATCTGCACCACGTTGGTCATCTGGTTCGGCGGCAGCTGGCTGCTGTTGCCGCGGACCACATAGGTGAAGACCACCGCGTGCCCGTCGCCGTACGGGATGCCGGGGGACGCGAACGTGCCGGCCCGCATCGGGATGCCGAGCACCTTGCCCTGGCTGAAGGAGGGCGCCTGCGGGGTGAAGGACCAGGCGGTCGAGCCGTCCTTGCCGTTCAGCGCGACACCGCCCACGACGGCCGACATCGTGACGTCCTTGCCGCGGCTCTGGTACTGGGCGTAGACCTTGCCGTCCGCCGCCGACAGGTCCGCGAAGGCCGGGGTGCCGACCTCCGCCGGGACGGCGTACTCCCACATCAGGGTGCCGTCGCCCTGGTAGGCGCGGACCTTGTCCGTGGCGAAGGCCACCTCGGCGGCGGCGTCGCCGTCGAGGTCGGCGGCGACGACGTTGCGCACGTACTCGCCGGCCGGCGCGTTGATCACGCTGAGCACCTTGCCGGTGCGGGCGTCCAGGACGGCGGCGGCGGTGTCGGCGGCGACGACGATCTCGTCCCGGCCGTCACCGGTGGTGTCCGCCTTGATGATCTGCACGATACGGCCGGGCAGGGTGGCCGACCACAGGCGCTTGGGCGTGCCGGCGACCAGCGAGGGGCCGTCGTAGGCGAACACGCCGTTGGAGGAGCCGCCGACGACGACGTCCTGCTTCTTGTCGCCGTTGACGTCGGTCGTCTGGGCGGTGTAGGGGATGCCCTCCAGCGGCTGGAGGGACTCCTGCTTTCCGCTGCCCGCGTTGTAGACGAGGACGTTCTGGTCGGTGTCGACGGTCCGCAGCCGCCAGCCGCCGTCCTTGACGAACGGCTGGGTGTCGAGCATCGAGCCGACGACGCCCTGCTTCTGCCACTTCACCGCGCCGTTGTTGCCTGCGAAGGCGACGATGCGGGCGTAGTGGGCCGAGCCGCGGTTGTCCGCGGTGACGGTCTTGCTGTCGTCCATGTAGGAGGCGACGATCTTGCCGTCGACGGCCTGGACGCCCCAGGCGGCGCCGACGTCGCCGCTGCTGTTCGGCCGCTTGACGGTGCTGCTCCACAGCAGGCTCGCGTCGTCGCCGTTCAGGGCGCGGACGCTGTTGCTGCTCATCCAGATGCCGTCGACGGTGGACTCGCTGACCGTGTACTCCGGCTTGGCGTCGCCCTGGATGTCGCCGACCTCCAGCGTCAGCGGCAGCGCGTTGACACGCGTGCTGAGGCTGGTGCGCGTGCCGTCGGCCGGGTCGTACGAGGTGATCTCGTACTTGACGCCCTCGTTGGAGTCGGACTGCTCCAGCGCCACGATCCGGTTGCGGGAGGTGTCCAGGTGCAGCTGGCGCACGTACAGCCGGCCGCTCTCGGCCCACTTGACGCTGCCGTCCGCGGTGTCGAGCACCAGGGTGTGGCCGGAGGGGGTGAGGTCGGCGGTGTACTTGCGGCTCTGGTTCCAGGACACCGCGACGAGCCCGCCGCCGATCGGCTCCAGGGCGCCCCAGGTGACGCCGGTGTAGGTGCCCGCGTCGTAGGTCCAGGTGTCGGACGGGGTGAGCTTGCCGTCGGCGTAGCCGAAGCGGATGCCCGTCAGGGTGGTCTTGGAGTCCGCCGGGGAGTTGATGTTGGCGAACGGCGAGTCGGCGATCAGCAGGGTCTTGCCGGCCAGCTTGACCTGGTATGCCGCGGCGTACAGCTTCGACCACAGGGTCTTGCCGGTGGCGCCGTCGAGGACCGTGACGAAAGTGCCGTTGGGCAGAGTGGAGCCGGGCGAGGTGAACGGCTGGTACGGCTTCACGCCGACCCTGGCGGTGAAGACGATGTCGTCCACGCCGTCGCCGGTCAGGTCGCCGGTGGTCACGCCCTGGTCGGAGGCCGGGGTGAACGGGCCGACCGCGTTGTAGCCCATCACGACCGCGGCCGGGTAGGGCTCCTGCTGGGCGGACGGGAGCGGCGTGACCTTCCAGTCCCCGTACAGGGAGGTCGTGTCGCGCGACCACAGCTGCTTGCCGTCGGCGCTGATGCGCTGGATCGGCGTGAGGCTGTTGACGGAGTAGTAGTCGCCCTGCGTGCCGCCGACCGGGTAGGTCACGGCCATACCCTGGGCGCCCTCGACACCGGACTTGCGGTTCAGGTTGTACCTGGTGGTGGCCGTGGTCGACGAGCCGGAGTCGTCCGCCGTACCGGCGGTGTCCGAGGACGAGGCGTCCGTGCCGTCGGACGACGTGGAGTCGGTGGACTCCTCGGCCGTCTCCCGCGCGTCGAGGCTGCGCCCGTCGCCGTAGATGTCCGGCGTGATGCGCTGCGCGATGTCCTCGGCCTGGGTGTCGGAGTACACCTGCAGGTCGATGTCGTCGGCCGCGTGGGCGGCCGGGGCGGCGCTGAGCGCCAGCCCGGAGGCGATCAGCGCCGAGGCGAGGCGCAGACCGCGGCGGTTGATGTTGCTCATCAGACGCCCTTCGGGGTGAAGCGGATGGCGGTCGCGTCGCTGAGGACGGTCTCGTTGAAGGAGTGGCCCAGGCCGTCGGTGCCGGCCTGGTTCTCGATGCCGGTGGTCGCCGAGGAGCCGCGCTGCAGGGCGCTGGTGCCGATGCCCTTGTACTGCAGGGTGATGGCGCCGGTGGCCTCGTCGAAGACGGCCTCGAAGGAGATCCGCACCGAGGTGTCGGCGGCGAAGGCGGCGTTGTTCCACACGATGGCGAACTTCCGCGATCCGGCGGTGCCGGTCGTGGAGGTCTGCACGCTGGAGCGCTTGTCCAGCACCAGGTCGTCCCAGAGGACGGCGACGGCGCCGTTGGGCTGGCCGGCGGCGGGCAGCGCCGTGTTGGCGAAGTCGCCCAGGCGCGGCTCGAGGAAGTTGACCAGGCCGTTGGTGCTGACGGAGGCGCTGGTGTAGTCGACGCCGTAGTAGCGGACCGGGAACGGAAGGGAGATCGTCATGGCGTCCTCGTCACCAGTCAGGGCGGTGTTCGTGGCGCCCTTGATCCAGGAGGCGGCGACCGGCGCGCAGGAGTACGTGCGGCCCGTGTCGGTGCGGTTCGGCAGCTTCACGTCGGCGGTCTCGTCGCCGTCGACGGTCACGGCACCGGAGTAGCTGCCGTTGCACACCACGGGGGCGGTCGGGATGGCGCTGAGGCTGTAGGAGCCCTCGGCCACGTCGGACAGCGTGTAGCGGCCCGACGCGTCCGTCTTCACGGCCGGGACGGGCGTGCCGGGCACGGTCACGGTGGTGTTCGCGATCGGCTGGCCGGTGACGTCCAGCACGGTGCCGGTAACCGCGTGGTGGGCGACGGCGGCGAGCGCGAAGTCCTCGTCGGCGTTCTGGCCGGTGGTGAACTCGGCGGTCCGGGTGCCGGTCGCGTAGCCGTAGCCGGAGACAGTGAAGGTGTAGCTGCCGGCCGGCAGCGTCAGCCGGTACGAGCCGTTCGACTTCGTGGTGACGGTGCGGGTCGTGTCTGCGTTCTTCGCCGTGATCGTCATATCGGACAGCGTGGCGCCGGTGGCCTGGTCGGTGGCGGTGCCGGTGATGACCGCAGCGGTGTGCGGGGCCGCGTCGACGGAGGCGAGGATGTCGAGCTTGCCCTCGCCCCAGACGTTGTTCATGCCTGCGGTGCCGCCGCAGTGCGTGTCGTCCACGTCACGGGCGCTGGAGTTCAGCAGCGCACGCGTGGCGTCGATGTTCCCGGCCAGCGACGGGGCCTCGGCCCACAGCAGCGCGACGGCGCCCGCGACGTGCGGGGTGGCCATCGAGGTGCCGCTGATGGTGTTGTACGTCGAACCCGGCCAGGCGGAGCGGACGTTCACGCCCGGCGCGGCGATGTCCGGCTTGGCGGAGCCGTCGAGGAGCGACGGGCCGAAGCCGGAGAACTTCGCGATCTTCCCGGTGGCGTCGTAGGCGCCGACCGCGTACGCGGCCGCCTGGGCGCCCGGGGTGCGCGCGGTGCTGCAGGTCACGCCGTTGCCGTCGTTGCCGTTGGCGAACGCCTCGAAGATGCCGGCCGCGTTCCAGGCCGCGACGATGTCCGAGTAGAAGTCGGTGACGCCGCCGCCCCACGAGTTGTTGACGATGTCCGGCGCCAAATCGGGGCGCGGGTTCTGACCGTTGCGGTCGGTCGGCGCGAGGATCCACTGACCCGACGAGAGCAGGTCTCCGTCTTCGCAGTCCGTGTCGCTCGCGCAGCCCTTGGCGGCTATCCACTTGGCACCGGGGGCGACGCCGAGGCCGTCCTTGCCGACCATCGTGCCCATGGTGTGCGTGCCGTGGCCGGCGTTGTCGCACGGGGACGAGGTGGTGCAGACGCCGGTCGGGTCGTAGAAGTTGTAGTCGTCGCTGGCCGAGGAGCCGGTCCAGCCGCGGTAGGCGGACTTCAGCGCCGGGTGGTCCCACTGCACGCCGGTGTCGACGTTGGCGATGACGACGCCCTCACCGCGCTCGTCGTACTGCGACCACACCTGGTCGGCCTTGATGTCGGCGACGCCCCACTCCGGGGTGGTGTCACCGGTGGCGATCGACTCGGTGTCCGCGGCCGGCTCGACGTCGTCGAGAGCGTGGGTCTGCTCCGCGACGATGCTCTCCACGTCCGGGCGGGCGGCGAGTTCGTCGACCAGGTCGGCGTCGTCGGAGGTGACGAGGACCGTGTTGACGATCCAGTACGGCTGGTAGCCGACCTTCTCCTTGTCCAGGAAGCCGCGCAGCGACTTCTGGCTCGCCGTCGCCTCGGTGCGCAGCGCGTCGTACGCGGCCTTCGCCTTCGCGGCGTGCCCGCGCGCCTTCTTCGCGGCGGACAGGTCGGCGTGGTCCTTCAGTACGACGAAGAACCGCGACTCCTTCCCGGCGGAGACGGCGTCGAGCACCGCGGAGTCGACCTTCGCCGTGGCGGTGGCCGGGGTGCCGTCGCCGGACGCCGCGAAGGCGGCGCCGGGGGCGGACAGAGCGGACAGTGCGGTGGCCGCGGAGAGGGCCATGGCCCACGCCAGGCGTGGGGCACGCCGGCGCGGCGGGGTGGGGGACGGTTGCATGAGTGCTCCTGCACATGCCAAGTACGGGGGGAGGTGACCCGGCCGGCCGTCACGCACCAGGGGCACTGCTCAGGAAACCGGGCTGGCGGCAGCGTAGGGATACGCCATTACTGAGCCGTTACTGCAGTTGCGACCGGGCGGCCTCGGTGGCGGTGAGGAAGTGGGTGGCGGCCGCCGTGCGGACGGGCGCGAGGAAGTCGTCCAGGGCCAGCTCGGTCAGCCCGGTCG